>NZ_JBSHDN010000028.1:0-46265 GCF_053616335.1 Nocardiopsis sp. NPDC055824 | reverse complement strand
GGCCGAGCGCCTCCTACGGCAACCGCAACCACCCCGTGCGCACCTGCCAGGAGCCCCCCGACTCCAACCGCTCCACCACCGCGCGCTCCAACCGCGTCCGCCTCGGCGCACCCCCCACATCCACCCGCGCCATGCCGAACACGAACCGGAACACGTCCGACTCCCCCGGCACACCCGCACCCACCAGCGTGAACCGCCGCTGGAACCCCACGATGTTGGACCCCTCCCCCAACACCGAGCCCCACTGCGGATCCAGCAACCACGACGTACACGTGGCCACCACCGGATCGATCCCCAAACACTCCCGGGCGAACCCCCGCGCCCGCCCCAGCGCCTCCTGCACCGCCACCGGGTCCAACCCGCCCGTGGGAATGTGCAACCGCAGCACCGGATCACCCACACCCATCCCCGGACCCAGCCCCCGCGCCTCCTCGGGCGCATACCACTCCACCCCGCCCTGGTTCCCCAACAGGGCCGGCTCGAACTGCAACCCGCCCACCCAGAACAGGCGGCCCCGGAACTGCGCCGCCACCCACGACGCCGTCTCCAGCGACAGCCGGCCGAACATCCGCCGCGAACGCCCCATCTGCACACCCACGTCCGCGAGCGTGGCCGCCGTCACCGACCGCTCCACACCCCGCGCACCGTGCGAGGCGAACTGCGCCCCCACCATCGCCGCGAACGCCCACAGCGACGCCACCCGCACCCGCGGATCCTCCACACCCACCAGCGAGGGCCAGTCCCGCCACTGCCCCGCCGCCAGCTCCGCATCGGCGCACAACCGCCGGTACATGCACTCCACCACGTACCACAGCTCCGGCGGCCACACCCCCCACGGCCCGCCCGACCCCGGCCACAACCCCTCCACCTCGGCCCGGTCCACCGCCTCCAGGGCGAACAGGTCCAACACCCGCGCCGCCTGCGCCCCCGAGGGCACCACCAGCGCCCTCACCGGCTCCGGCAACAGCGCAGCCTCCTCCAACCACGCACGCTCACCAGCACCCAGCCCGAAACGCTCCGCAACAGCACCACTGTCCATCCCCACATCATGGCCGAACCGCCACACCCGGCGCGAGTGAGGCCAGGCTCACAGGTGGGCATAGGGTTGACGTAACCCGGCGATACCAACAAACCCACCGAAACCGAGGAAGACCACCGATGCCCGTGCCCGACCCGGCGCACCACGTACGCGACTGGCTCGCCACCTACGACACACCCACCACATCGGTGGCCCACCTCCTCTGCGACCGCCACGACCCCCACACCGTCGCCACCACAGAAATCGGCCCCACCCTCACCGCCACCACCCTCACCTACGGCGAACTCGCCCACCGCTCCCGCGCCCTGGCCACCGGACTCGCCGACCTCGGCATCACCACCGGCGACCGCGTCGCCACCCTCCTGCCCAAAGGCACCGACCTCACCGTCACCGCCCTCGCCGTCTGGCGCCTGGGCGCCGTCCTGGTCCCCCTCCTCTCCTCCTTCGCCCCCTCCGCCATCAACGAACGCCTCACCAACTCCCGCGCACGCCTGGTCGTCTGCGACGACGAATACCGCACCAAACTCGACCCCACCCCCCACACCAGCCCCACCTGGGACATCGCCACCACCGGCACCCACCCCCTACGCCCCGGCGACCACACCCTCACCACCCTCACCCAACACACCACCACCCCCACCGTCACCGACACCCCCATCGGCGGCCACGGCACCCTCGCCATCCTCTACGTCTCCGCCAACGTCGGCCCGCCCCGCGGCGTCCCCGTCCCCGCCCGCGCCCTGACCGCCATGCACGCCTACCACCACTACGGCCTCGGCGTCCGCGACGACGACGTCTACTGGAACACCGCCGACCCCGGCTCCGCCTACGGCCTCTACCACGGCCTCATCTCCCCCCTCCTGGCCGGACACGGCTCCCTCGCCCTGCGCGCGGGATTCTTCGACCCCGAACTCACCCTCGACGTCCTGGGCCTGTACGGCGTCACCAACCTCGCCGCCGACCCCACCACCTACCGCACCCTGCGCGCCGCCACCAAGACCCTGCCCCCCGAAGTCATGGTCCAACGCCTCACCAGCGCCGGCGAACCCCTGGCCCCCGACGTCATCGACTGGGTCGCCGACGTCTTCGGCGTCCCCGTACGCGACCACTACGGCCAGACCGAACTCGGCTGGTGCATCGGCGTCCCCAACGGCGACACCCCCGCCCCCGCCACCCCCCTCGTCCCCGGCGCCATCGGCCCCGCCCTGCCCGGCTGGAACATCCAGGTCCTCGAAGCCGTCTCCGACGACCCCGCCCCCCTTGGCACCTACGGCCGCATCGCCATCGACCTCGCCAACAGCCCCCTCGCCTGGTTCGAGGGCTACCTCGACAACGAGGCCGCCTCCCAGGTCCGCTTCACCCCCGACCACGCCCACTACCTCACCGGCGACACCGGCATCCAGGACCGCGACGGCCAGATCTTCTTCTCCACCCGCGACGACGGCGCCATCCGCACCCACGGCTACCGCATCGGCCCCACCGAGGTCGAGGCCGTCCTCAACGACCACCCCGCCGTCGAGGAGTGCGGCGTCTACTCCATCCCCGACGAGATCGCCGGACAGCTCATCGGCGCCCGCATCGTGCCCGCCCCCGGGCACACCGCCACCCCGCGCCTGGCCGACGACCTCAAGGAATGGGTACGCACCCGCTTCGCCACCCACGCCGCACCCCAGGTCGTCGACTTCGTCGACGAACTCCCCCGCACCGCCTCCGGCAAGATGCGCCGCTCACGCCTGCGATGACCCCGCCGGGCGGTCCGGCACAGGGCCGGGCCGCCCGGCGTGCACGCCCCCGAGAACCACCGCGAACCCACACAGACCCCCCCCCCCAAACCACCCCAGACACCCACCAACCCTCACTTTTGATAACTTGACTTATCGAAACTCAAAAAACAGGCGTCCACCCCACCCCCGGAGCCCCCGTGACAGCCCAGCCGCCCCCCCACCCCACCGACGACCCGACCCAGGCAATCGCCCTCCACAACCACCACACACCCGCCCTCCCCGACACCGCACTGACCGCATCCGCAGCCGCACGCGTGGCCGACGGATGGGCCGCCTCCACCCGCACCGGCTACGCCCGCGACTGGCACACCTTCACCACCTGGTGCTCACACACCTCCCGCACCCCCCTCCCCGCCACCGCCGAAACCCTCGCCTCCTACACCGACCACCTCGCCACCACCGCAGCCGCCCCCACCACCGTCGACCGGGCCCTGGGCGCCATCGCCTCCCGCCACGCCGCCGCCGGACACGCCGTCTCCACCAAGGCCGCCCGCCTCGTCCTGCGCTCCTACCGCCGCGAATGGGCCGCAGCCGGAGGCCGCCGCAAACAGGCGCCGGCACTCTCCGTCGAAGAACTCCGACAGATGCTCGACGCCGCCCAAGAAGGCCTGACAGGCCTGCGCGACCGCACACTCCTCCTCCTCGGCTACGCCATGATGGCCCGCCGCTCCGAACTCGCCGCCCTGAACACCACCGACCTGCGCCAGGTCCCCGAAGGCCTCGAAGTGTTCGTGGCCACCTCCAAGACCGACAAGGACTCCGCCGGCACCACGGTCGCCATCCCCTACGGCACACACCTGCTCACCTGCCCGGTACGCACCACCACCGCCTACCTCGCAGCCCTGGCCGACGCCGGGGTCACCGAAGGACCGCTGCTGCGCTCGATCGACCGCCACGGACGAGCGGCCGGAACCGCCGATTCGGCCGGACGCGGAACAGGCCGCATGTCCGGAGCCGGGATCAACCTCGTGGTCAAACGCCTCGCGGACAAGGCCGGCATCGAGAACGTCACCGCCCACTCCCTACGCTCCGGACCCGCCACCGCCGCAGCCGCCGCCGGCGCCCCCCGCGCCTGGATCGCCCGCCAGGGCCGATGGTCCGAAGCCTCCACCGCCGTCGACACCTACATCCGCCCCGCCGACGCCTGGCGCGACAACCCCATCCGCAAAGTCGGACTCTGACCCCCGCCCCCACCCGGGGGCACACCGGGTAAGGCCGAAAGGGGCAACCGCCCGGCGAGGCCCCTGGGCGCCGCCCGGATGCGATGGCCGGCGCTGTTCGGTTGCACCTCCGCGCAGATGCGGTCTTCAAGGCGACGGAACGCGGCTGGCCTTGAGGACCGCTTCGAGCTGCTCGCGCATCCATGCTGCGAGGGATCCCTCGCGGTGCAGTGCCCAGCCGATCAACGCGCCGTGATAGGCCGTCTCGAGAAGCTTGGCCAGGGCAATGACGTCGGTGCTGTCACAGAGCTCACCCTCGGTTACCGCTGCCTGCAGGTGGCGCTCGAGTGCCGCGCGTAGCCGGCGCGCGCCACGCAGGGTCTCCGCGTGGAAGTCGGGTTCGACGAGGTCCAGCTGGAGCATCGCCACCGAGTTCGCAACCCCCTCCGGGGTCATGTCCGGGTCCACCGCGCCGACCAGGCCCTCGACGACCCGGTCCAGCGGCGAAGGGTGTTCGGCCTTCTCAACCGGGAGAACCCACCGCTCCACGCCGCGGCGGTCTGCGGCGAGCAGCAGCTTACGCTTGGTGCCATAACGCTGGACCAGCGTGGCGGGAGCGAGGCCGACCTCGCGAGCCGCCGCGGCGAGTGTGAGCTTGGCTGGGCCGACACGGTGGGCGAGCGCGAGAACGCCGTCCAGGACGTCCTCGTCGGAGACAGTGCGCGGACGTGGCATCTATTCGACGGAGGGTTGCGCGGCCTCGGCGTCGGCCAAACGCGCCTCCGCGTCGACTACACCCCAGTCCGGGTACTCTCCGTCGACGTCGGAGAAGCCGTAGGTGTGCATGAGCTCCCACGAGCCGAGGCATTGCCCGGCGAAGCGGGCCCGGTCGGGGTCGGCGGCGAGGGCCGCGATCCCACGACCGAGCAGGTGGGGGGTCTCTGAGTAGCGGAAGTAGCCGCTGTGGGCATCGGCAGCGTCGCGCCAGGTGGCCTCGGTGACGCCGAAGTGTTCGAGCATGGCCTCAGAGCGCAGGAAGCCGGGGGTCACCGACAGCGCGGTCGCACCGTACGGGCGCAACTCGGCCGCCAGCGAGAAGCCGAGCCGCACGACCGCCTCCTTGACGTGGTCATAAGCGACGACGCCACGGAACGGGACGCCGGCCTTGCCGTCGCCGACCTCCACGACCAGCCCGTCTCCGGTCTCGATCAGCAGCGGCAGCGCGTAGTGCGCGGTGATCAGATGCGTCTCGATCCCGTTGCGCACGATCCGCAGCGTGTCCTCAAGCGGATGTTCCCACACACCCTTGACCCAGCGCGTGTACGGGTCGCCGCCCCAGACGTCGTTGACGAGCACGTCCAAGCGGCCGTGCTCGGCGCGGATCCGGTCCATCAACGCCGCGACATCGGCACTCTGGGAATGGTCGCAGCGGACGGGGATCCCGGTCCCACCGGCGGCGTCGACTAGTTCCGCGGTCTCTTCGATCGTCTCCGGCCGGTCCATCTCCGAGCGCCCGTCGCGAGTACTGCGGCCGCTGCCGTAGACGGTGGCTCCGAGCGCTCCGAGCTCGACAGCGATCGCGCGGCCACAGCCGCGAGTGGCGCCGGCGACGAGGGCGACCCGACCACTGAGGGGAGGCGTGATACTCATGTGGACGATTATAACCAAACGAACGTTTATATTGCCATTCGGAACGCTCAGGGTGAGATCTTCCCGTGTGCACAGTGCGGACGCGCCGTCATGGTCCACCTCGACCTGCAAGAGGTGCGACCGCTCGGAAAGGGTGGTCGAGATGGAGCGGGGTCGGGACGCTTCTTCAACCGGGGCACCCCGTCGTCGATGACCAGGTCGGCGTTGCCGGCATAGCCCACCTCCAGGGCCCGGGAGGCGTCCAGGTGCCGGTTGCGCAGGTGCTCCACGAACCCCGCCGCGGTGGCGGGCAGGCCGACCTCGCCGCAGAAGGCCTCCAGTGGTTCACGACGGGCTCAGGGGTGGCATTGCCCCTCTCGGGCCTACTTGGTTCACCCCCACCCGCCCCGCGCCACCGAGAACAGCCACCCGCCGACCCCGCCCCCCAGGGGTCGCGCCGGCGGACGAGAGGCCCCGCAGCGGACCGGCCGAAGGAGCCGAATGCCATCATCTGCACATGGTGATGGAGCCGATGCCCGACTACGACGACTTGATCTGGCTCTTCGAGGACGAGCCGATCCATCGGTATGCCGAGGACGAGAAGGCGACCGGGTACGAGTACGGCTGGCGCGAGCTGTGGCCGTACACGTCGGTGACCTTCAAGACCACTCGGTCCGGCTATGAGATCGCGATGGACATCGAACCGGGATACGAGGTTGTCCGCCTGCGGCTACGCGCCGAGAGCGACGGCACCGGACTGTTCGACCTGAACCTCGTCGGCGTGCGAACGGTCGGGGTGGAACGAACAGGTGGCCGCGAGTTCCTCCGCGTCGACTTTCCCGACGACGCCCCGGCGGCGACGCTATGGCTACGCATGAAACCGGACGTAGCGCTCCTGTGGTCATACGACGCGAACTCGTCCTGAGGAGGAGCACCGGCACGACCCCTGGCTACACGGCATCACACCCACACATAGTCGTCATCGGTCACAGCACCCCACCCCGCGTCGGCCACCACCGCACGCGGAGACGACAACGCCGCCAACGCCGCACCCACCGGCGGGAACAACGGCAGCGCACCGACCGCACGAAAATCCACCCACTCCACCACACCCACCTCGAAACCGCCGTCCCGCTGCTCGTCGTACTCCTCCACCGCCAACACCTCCCGCACCGCCTCACTCACATGCAACCGGTACAACAGGTGCAGCTTGCGCGGAGAGGGCGTGGGCCCCGGACGCGTCACCCGCTGATCCACCACCCACAACAGCTCCGGCGCCCCCGCCTGCCCCTCCCCGAGCCACAGCTCCTCGCCCAGCTCGCGCCACAGCGCGACCAGCAGGTCCTCACCGGGCTCGACGTTCCCGCCCGGAGGCGTGTAGTGCACGGAACCGGGCCGGTCCCTGCGGATCAGCGCGACCTCCTCACCGCAGAACACCAGCGCCCCGACACGGATCTTCACACGCGAGAACGCCTCGGAAGCACTCACAGCGCAGCCCCGCCGAACGGGAACCCGGCGCCCTCCGGACCCCGGAACACCGCCTCGCGCACCCCGCCCGGGCAGGCCCCGCGCCCCGCCGGCGCGATGCCGCACCCGGCGACCCCGGCCTCCGAGTCGTCGACGAACATTGTGCTCATCGCACGGCCCGCACGTTCGGGACAGACCTCCACGAACACGCCCCGGTGCCCGGCCGACTCCCGCACCGCCTCCGTCTCACCGTCCCCGTACACGGGCGGCGAGCCGAACAGGCGCTGGTACCACGCCGGGGCGGCCTGGTGGTCGGTGACGGGGATTCCCGCGTACAGGTCAAGGGCCATGCCGAGATCCTAGGGACTCCCCTCCCCCGCCACCAGGAGCGGCCCCGCACCACCGCGGCGCCGGGAGGCGCTCAGGGCACGAGCTCGTCGATGCGCGCGGCCAGGGCCATGTCCTTGTCGGTGAGAGCGCCCTCGGAGTGGGTGCTCAGCGCCAGGTGCAGCGTGTCGTAGCGGATGTCGATGTCGGGGTGGTGGTCCACCTGCTCGGCGGCCTGGGCGATCTCGTTGACCAGGGAGACGGCCGCCGGGAAGCCGGGCAGGCGCACCGTCCGGCGGATGACGGGTGCGTCGGGGTCCAGCTCCCAGCCGGTGAGCCTGGTCAGGCCGTCACGGACCTGGTCCTCGGTGAGCTTCATGCGGATCCTCTCCCCTGCCCGCGCACGGCGGACGGTCTGCTGCGCCCGGTACGCGGGACGGCCGGGACCGACCGTCCCGCGTACCGTTTCCGGCGCCGTTGGGTGAACACCCGGTCGCCCCGGGTGCACGCGGATGTGTTCGCAGGAGGCTACGTACCCCTCGGAGAGCCCCTGTTCACACAGAGCTCTCGCTACGGAAGTGATTTCTGGTATTCAGTGCGGCGAAGCCGCCCCTTTGTTCTGTTTGTCTGATTTTTGAGAGAAGTGTCCATCTTTACGACGTAGATTTTTTGCCCGTTTCGCGTTATCAAGCTGAGGCCCACGCCCTGACCTGCGAAGATGCTCTCACACACCCTCTCATCAGCCTTTTCAGCCCTTTCAGGCTTGCGTAATCCCCCGCGGAGCGGTTCACTCTGGGAAACCCCGGCCCTCCCCCACCCCGGCGGACGCTTCCCAGCCACGCCCGCCTCTCCCCCGGAAGCGAGCCCATGCCCCACGAGAAGCGCCGGTCGCTTCGCGCCCGCATGATCACGCTGGTCCTGATCCCCAGCACCGCGCTGCTGCTCCTGTGGGCTGCCTTCACCGCCGTCCTGGTCACCGACATCCGCGAACTGCGCACCACCGCCGCCCTCACCGAGCAGGTCGCCACCCCCGTCATCACGGTCATCGGCGAACTCCAGCGCGAACGGCGCGCCACCATGGACTCCGCCAACGGCACCGAGCGCACCGCCCACCGCCTGCGGACCACCCGGCAGGAGACCACCGAGGCCGTCGAAGCCCTCCGCCTGCGCCTGCGCGCGTTCGACGAGGACGACCTGCCCGAACAGGCCCTGAACTTCCAGCGCTCCCTCAACCGGCTCGAGGCCCACCGCCAGAGGGTCGACGCCCTCTCCCCCGGCGAACGCACCCTGGAGGAGGCCGCCACCGCCTACACCGAGATCATCGAGAGCGGGCTGCGCGTGTGGGACGCCCAGGTCGAGCGCGCCGACTCCGCCCAGGTCCCCCACCTGCGCTCCCTGACCTCCCTGGCCCGCACCCGCGAACTCCTCAACCAGCAGGACGCCGTCCTGGCCCACGCGGTCGCCACCAACGCCTTCCCCGCCGAGGCCCACGCCGAGTTCGCCGCCGCCGCCGGGGCCCAGCGCTACACCTGGGGCCGGGTGGGCGCCGAACTCAACGACCAGGACAGTCAGCACTACCTCCTCCTGGAGTCCTACTCCGCCCTGCAGAGCGTCTACCAGCTCCAGGAGAGCATCATCAGCATGCCCATCCGGGGCGAGAACACCGTCCCGGTCAACGCCACCGCCTGGCGCGGCGCCGCCGAGGCCGTGGACCTGCGCATGCGCGGTGTGGAGGAGGCCCGGACCGAGCAGGTCGTCGCCTTCAGCCACACCCAGTCCGCCGAACTGCGCAACAGCGCCCTGCTCATCAGCGTGCCCGCCCTCGTGGCGGCGCTGGCCTCCTCCGCGGTGGCCGTGGGCGGCACCCAGCGCCTGGGACGCCGGCTCCAGCACCTGCGGGTCCTCACCCTGGAACACGCGCAGGTGCGCCTGCCCGAGGTGACCGCCCGCCTGCGCGCGGGCGGCAGCGTGGACGTGGACGCCGAGGTCCCCAAACTGCGCGTGCGGGTGCGCGACGAGATCGGCCGGATGGCCGAGGCGTTCAACGACGCCCAGCGGGCCGCGGTCGCCGCCGCCGTGGAGGAGGCCCAGGTCCGCGCCGGGGTGCGCGCCATGTTCCGCAACATCGCACGCCGCACGCAGTCGCTCGTCCACCGCCAGCTGGGGCTGCTGGACACCCTGGAACGGGGCGAGACCGACCCCGAGGTGCTGGAGGCGCTGTTCCGCATCGACCACTTCAGCACCCAGCTGCGGCGCAACGCCGAGAACCTCATGCTGCTGAGCGGGGACACCCCCGTGCGCCGTGGACTGGGCCCGGTACGGCTGTACGAGGCGGTGCGAGCCGCCGCCAGCGAGATCGAGGACTACGCGCGGGTGCGCATCCTGGCCCTGCCCGCGGTCGCGCTGCGCGGCGACGTGGGGACCGACACCGTCCGGCTGCTCGCCGAACTGCTGGAGAACGCGACCTCCTTCTCCCCCCCGGGGACGGAGGTGACGGTCCGGGGCCGCGAGGACGACCTCGGCCGCCACGTCCTGGAGGTGGAGGACCGCGGACTGGGCATGACCGACGCCCAGCTGGACTCGGCGAACGTGCTGCTGGCCGACCCGCCCCGGTTCGACCTGGCCCGCATGCGCGAGGACTCGCACCTGGGCCTGTTCGTGGTCGCCACGATCGCGGCCCGGCACGACTTCGAGGTGACGCTGCGGGACTCCCCCCACGGGGGGACCCGGGCCGTGGTGTCCATCCCCCGCCGGGCCCTGGCCGCGCCCGGGGACGGCCCCTCGCCGCTGCAGGCCACCGGGCCGCACCGGCGACCCGTCCCCGGCGCCGGAACGGCCGACCCGGCCGCGGAGCCCGGCGTGGTGCTCACCGAGGTCGCGGCGGCCCCCGCCCCCTCCGAGCCGCAGGACCGGGGCACCCCGGCCGGCGAGGGGGCCGCCGACGGCGCCGGGGACGGGGCGGAGGACACCTACATGGGGCTGCCACGGCGCCGGCGCAAGCACGTGGCGCCCCCCCAGGAGGCGCCCGCGGCGGCGCAGGACACGGGCGGGCAGCGTTCGCTGTCGGACATCCGGTCCATGATGAGTGCCTTCCAGTCCGGGACCCTGCGCGGGCGCGCGGAGTCCGAGGAACTGGGTGAGGGTGGCGCGCGCGGTGCGCGCCCCGGTGAGAGGTCGGAAGGGTGATGTCGATGTCGGCGGGCACTACGGCGGGAGACCGGGTCACCGGTGGAGAAGAGGTGGGCGGGGAGCCCCCGGCCAGGACCCTGGACTGGCTGCTGGGCGACCTGGTGGACAGGGTGGCCGGTGCGCGCGACGCCCTGCTGCTGTCCGCGGACGGCCTCCTGCTGTCCTCCTCCCCGGGGCTGGTCCGGGAGGAGGGGGAGAGGCTCGCGGCGATCGCGTCGGGGTTCGCCAGCCTGGCCCGGGGGGCGCGTTCGCAACTGGGGGCCTCGGAGGTGCGTCAGACCGTCGTGGAGATGGACAACGTCTTCTTCTTCGTGCTGGCCGCGGGCCGGGGCGCCTCGTTGGCCGTGGTGGCCGAGTCCACGTGCGACATGGGCCAGGCCGCGTTCGAGGTGAACCGCCTCGTGCGCCAGGTGGGGCCGCACCTGTCGGCGCTGCCCCGCCGCGGGCACGGGAGGTCGTGAGGCGGGGGCCGGTGCGCCGCGACGGCGCACGGCCCGTGCCGTCGAGGAGGAGTGGGAGTGAGCGCGGTGCCGCCTGGCGAGGAGTTCCCCCGGGAATGGTCGTTCGAGTCGAGCCTGATCCGGCCCTACTCGCTGACGGGTGGGCGGACACGGCCCTCGCGCTCGGACTTCTCCATGACGTCGCAGGTGGTGGCGGTCCCGTCGGGAGCGCCGCCGGAGGTGGACCCGGAGCTGGAGCTGATCCTGTCGCTGTGCGCGCGTCCGCTCTCGGTGGCGGAGGTGGCCTCGCGGTCGGGTTTTCCCCTGGGCGTGACCAGGATCCTGCTGGCCGACCTGTTGGACCAGGGGTACGTGATGGTGCATACCTCGGACTGGGAGCGGAACAGGCCCGACGCGGCGACGCTGCGCGCGGTACTGGACCGTATCCGGGAGTTGTGAGGGTGGAACGGATGGGCCTGAGAGGCCGGATGGGGTGGATGGGGCGTTGGTCGTGATGGAGGCCGAGGGGGCAGGGCCTGTCCCCGACACCCTGAAGATCGTGGTGGCCGGGGGTTTCGGGGCCGGCAAGACCACCTTGGTGTCGGCGTTGAGCGAGGTGGAGGCGCTGCACACCGAGGAGGTCATGACCTCCGAGAGCGTGGGGGTGGACGACCTGGAGGGCGTGGAGGGCAAGACCACGACGACGGTGGCGCTCGACTTCGGACGCATCACCTTGGACGAGTCGACGGTGGTGTACCTGTTCGGTACCCCCGGGCAGCGCCGGTTCTCGTTCATGTGGGAGGAGCTGGTCGAGGGCGCTCTGGGTGCGGTGGTGCTGGCCGACACGCGCCGGCTGGCGGACTCCTTCGACGCGATCGACTTCTTCGAGTCGCGCGGGGTGCCGTTCGTGGTGGCGGTGAACTGCTTCGACGGGCACCGCACACACCGGGCCGACGACGTGCGGGTGGCGTTGGACCTGGAGGAGCGTGTGCCGTTGCTGCTGTGCGACGCGCGGGACCGGGAGTCGGTCAAGGAGGTGGTGGTGGAGCTGGTGTCGCTGGTGCTGCGGTTGGAGCTGTCGGGGGCCTGAAGGGGGCCGGCCCTGATCGGGCGCCGCTACCGGGCCGCGCCCCGGCGGTCCACGGGCACGATCATCGGCGTGCCGGTCTCGGGGTCGGGGATGATCCGCACCGGGAGCCCGAACACCTCCTCCACGAGTTCGGCGGTGACCACCTTCGCCGGGTCGCCCTCGGCGACGATGGCGCCCTCCTTCATCACGATCAGGTGGCTCGCGTAGCGGCACGCGTGGTTGAGGTCGTGCAGGACGGCCACCAGCGTGTAGCCGCGCTCGGCGTGCAGGTCGGCGCACAGGTCGAGCATGTCCATCTGGTGGGCGATGTCCAGGTAGGTGGTGGGCTCGTCCAGCAGCAGCAGCGGGGTCTGCTGGGCCAGGACCATCGCCAGCCACACGCGCTGGCGCTGCCCCCCGGAGAGCTCGTCCACCGACCGGTCGGCCAGGGCGGTGACGCCGGTGGCGTCCATGGCCTCGGCCACCACCGCCTCGTCCTGGGCCGACCACTGGCGCAGGAACCCCTGGTGCGGGAACCTGCCCCGGGCCACCAGGTCGGCGACCCCGATGCCGTCGGGGGCGATGGAGGTCTGCGGGAGCAGCCCCAGGCGGCGTGCGACCTCCTTGGCCGGGTAGGAGCCGATGACCTGCCCGTCCAGGTGGACGTGCCCGTGCGCGGGCTTGAGCGTGCGCGACAGGGCCCGCAGCAGGGTGGACTTGCCGCACGCGTTGGGGCCCACGATCACCGTGAAGGAGTTGTCGGGGATCGACACGGCCAGGTTCTGGGAGATGACGCGCTGCTCGTAGGCGAGGGTGAGGTCCCGGCCGTTGAGGCGGGAACCGGTGTCGGCTGGAGTGGTCATCGTTCTCTCTCGGTCTCGCTCAGGCACGTCCGCCGCGCCATTCGGTGTACAGCAGCCAGATCAGGTAGCTCCCGCCGATGACGGCGGTGACCACGCCCACGGGAAGCTGGGTGGGCGCCAGGGCGCGCAGCGCCACCAGGTCCGCGACCACCAGCAGGGTCGCTCCCGTGAGCGCGGAGCCCACCAGGGTGGTCCCGCCGGTGCGGGTCAGGCGCCGGGCGATCTGGGGAGCGGCCAGGGCCACGAAGCCGATGGGGCCCGCCACCGCGATGGCGGCGCCGGTCAGCGCGCTGGCGGCCGCCAGGGCCCAGATCTGGGTGGAGCGGATGGGCACCCCGAGCCCCTGCGCCGTGTCGTCGCCCAGCTCCATGAAGCGCAGCCGCCGGCCCAGGGCCAGGAGCACGGGGGCCAGGACCGCCAGGGAGATCCACACGGCGGCGACCTCGGCCCAGCCGCGCGAGTTGAGGCTGCCGATCATCCAGATCTGGGCGCCCAGGGCGTCGGTGAGCTCGGCACGGGTCAACAGGTAGTCGCGGACCGACCCGAGCATCGCGGACACGCCGATGCCCACCAGGACCAGCCGGTACCCCTGCACGCCGTTCTTCATGGCCAGGAGGTAGACGATCGCGGCGGTGAGCAGCCCCCCGGCGATGGCCCCCAGGGACACCGCCAGCCGGCCGGCGCCCAGGACCAGGATGACCAGGACGGCGCCGGTGGCGGCCCCTGACGTGAAGCCGATGATGTCGGGGCTGCCCAGGGCGTTGCGCGACAGGCTCTGGAAGACCGAGCCCGCGATGCCCAGGGCCGCGCCCACGCCGATCGCGGTCAGCGCGCGGGGCAGGCGCACGCCCTGGACGAAGAAGACGTCGAGGCGTTCGCCGTAGCCCAGGATCGCGCCGGGCACGGCCGCCAGGGAGATCTCGTAGTCCCCCACCGTGACCGTCACGGCCAGAGCGAGGACGCCGACCAGGACCAGGGCCAGGCACACGGCCACGGTGCGCGGGCGCACCAGCAGGGAGAGCCGTTCGCCGAACAGGCGCACGGCCAGGGCGCCGCGCGGGGTGGCGCGGCCGGTCGGGGTGGGGCGCGGCGGCGCCAGGGTCTTGCTCACAGCTGGGCCATCCTTCTGCTGCGGACCAGGGCGATGAACAGGGGCGCCCCGACGAAAGCGGTGATGATGCCGACCTCCAGTTCGGAGTGGGGCAGGACGACGCGGCCGACCACGTCCGCGGCGGTGAGCAGGATCGCGCCCAGGACGGCGGCGTAGGGCAGCAGCCACCGCTGGTCGGGGCCGGTGATCATGCGCGCGGCGTGGGGGATGATCAGGCCCACGAACCAGATGGGCCCCGCCGAGGCGGTGGCCGCCCCGCACAGCAGGACCACGGCCAGGGCCGTGGCGGTGCGGATCAGGGGGATCCTGGCGCCGAGGGTGGCCGCGAGGTCGTCGCCCAGGGCGACCGCGTTGAGGGAGGGGCCCAGGCACAGGGTCAGGACCACCCCGGCGACGAGGAAGGGGGCCACCTGCCAGAAGACGTCGAGGTCGCGTCCGGCGAGGGAGCCCACCTGCCAGAAGCGGATCCGGTCGAAGACGAAGTCGTTGAGGACGATCACTCCGTAGACGATCCCCTGGAGCACGACCGCGACCGCGGTGCCGGCCAGTGCCAGGCGGACCGGGGTGGCGCTGGCGCGCCCGCGCGATCCCAGGGCGTAGACGGCCACGGCCGCCACGGCGGCGCCGATGAACGCGGGCCACACGAACGCCGACCCTCCGGCGCCGAACGCGAAGACGGCGATGACGACGGCGGCGGCGGCCCCGGAGTTGATGCCCAGCAGGCCGGGTTCGGCGAGGGGGTTGCGGGTCAGGGCCTGCATGAGGGCGCCGGCCAGGCCCAGCGCGGCGCCGACGAAGATGCCGATGACCGTGCGGGGCACGCGCAGGCTGCGGATGACGTCGTGGTCGTAGCTGCCGTCGTAGGCGGCCAGGGCGGCCCAGACGTCGGCGACGGGGATGGGTTTGGCCCCGACGGTGATGCTGAGCAGGGCACACACGGCGAGGACGCCGAGGGCCAGGAGCAGACCCGTGGGTCGAAGGACACGCCTGGTGAGGGTGGGGCGCGTGAGGGTGGGCGCGCGCAGGGCCACGGCTTCCCCGTTCGTTGTGGCGTGGGTGGTGGGTGGGGCCGCCCTGTCGGGCGCGGCCCGGCGGGGCGTGGTTCGCGGAACCGAAAAGCCCAGGGGACAGGTTAGCCTTACCTTCATCCTGTTCGCACGGAAGGGCCCCTCATGGTTTCGCTCCCGCGCACCGCACGCACCCTGGTCACAGTAGCCGCCCTGGGCTCGCTCCTGGCCTGCGGGGGCTCCCCGCAGCCCCCGGCGCCGGAGGAACCGGAGGGCGGCACCCGCACCGTGGAGGCGGCCAACGGGCCCGTGGAGATCCCCGCCACACCGCACAGGATCGCCGTGCTGTGGCGCCCCACGCTGGCGGCGGTCACCCTTCTGGGCCACGACGTGGTCGCGACCATGGGCACGCCCGGCGGGGAGGACCAGGGGCTGGCGCCGTTCCTGCCCGAGGGCGCGGACGGCGGCGGGCACGCCCTGGTGACCAACTCCCCCTCCGAGGAGGACGTCGACGTCGAGGAGCTCGCCAACGCCGCACCGGACCTGATCATCGGCGTCAGCACCCCGGTGGGCGCGCAGGCGGACATGCTGGAGAGCCTGGAGGCGATCGCGCCGACGGTGCTGCTGGAGTGGGAGGGCACCGGGTCCTGGCGCGGGCACCTGGACGAGGTGGCCGGGGTCCTGGACGCCTCGGAGGAGGCGGGGCGGGCCCTGGAGGCGTACGAGGAGGCGGTGGCCTCCGCCCGCGGGGACATCGAGGCGGCCGGCGTGGACCCCGCCGCGACCGAGCTGTCGCTGGTGCGGTTGCAGAGCGGGAGCGAGATACGCCTGGAGACGGCGGAGTCCTTTCCCGGTCAGGTCGTGGACGACCTGGGGTTCGCCCGCCCGGAGGGGCAGCTGGAGGGCGAGGGCCCGAGCGACTACATCGCGCAGAGCTACGAGAACCTGGACCGGGCGGACGGGGACGCCGTCTTCGTCATGGCCGGGTCCGGGTACCCCGACGCGCCGCGGACCTTCTCCGAGGGGGTGTGGTCGAACCTGGACGCCGTGCGCGAGGAGGCGGTGTACCGGGTGGACCACGACCACTGGGGCGCGGCCAACCACTACGCGGCGCTGCGGATCGTGGAGGACGTCAGGGCGGCCCTGACCGGGGAGGCCGAACCCGCCCTGTGACACCGCCGCCCCGGGCGCACGCAGGTGACCAGGCGCCAAGGGGGCGCCGGCGCCCCCACCAGGGGAAGGCGCCTGGCCGCGTGCTCGGGGGACGGGCGCCGGGCCCGGCGGCGGCCCACGGTTCCGCCGACCGCTGTGAACGCCGTCGGCGCGGCCGGGGCGCGGCTCACACGTGGATCGAAGGCCTGCGGTTCCTCCAGGGCACGGCCTGTTCGAGCTGGGCGGCCACCGCCAGCAGCAGGTCCTCGCGGCCGTGCGCGGCCACCAACTGCACCCCGATGGGCAGACCCTCCCGGCTCAGGGCCAGGGGCAGGCTGATCGCGGGCTGGCCCGAGACGTTGAACGGCGCCGTGAAGGGCCCGTACCGCAGCAGGGCTCGCAGCCAGGAGCGCACACTGTGCCCGGAGGCGTCGTAGTCCAGGGTCCCGTGCGGTGCGGGCAGCCGTCCCAGCGCGGGGGTCACCAGCAGGTCGTACCGGGACAGGAACGCGCCCAGGGGCCGGGTCACCCGGTGCTGGGCCTCCAGCATGGCGGCCACCTCCAGGGCCGTGCACCGCCGGGCCTCGGAGAGCACAGCACGCGAGACCCCTTCCAACAGGGCGGGGTCGGGACGCTTCGGCGCCCGCAGCAGGGCCGTACCGGTGGCCAGGGCTGCCAGGGCGGTGCCCTCCACCACGTCCTCGGGCTCCAGGTGCGGATGGGACTCCTCCACGGTGTGGCCGATCCACTCCAGGACGCGGCCCGCGTCCGAGGCGGCCTCGGCCACGGACGGGTCGACGGGTGTGTCGGCCCAGGGAGTGGTGGTCACGGCGATCAGCAGCCGCCCGGGGTCGGCCCGCATCGCCTCGGCGTAGGGGTGGGTGGGGGCGGAGACGACGAATTTCTCACCCACTGGCGGCGCGCAGACCGCGTCCAGGACGTGTGCTGTGTCCCGGACGGTGCGGGTGAGCCCGAACTCTGTGACGAGCCCGAACCCGGCCTCTCCGGTCAGCGGGCCGCAGGGGGTGCGGCCGCGGGTGGGCTTGAGTCCGATGACGCCGCAGGCGGAGGCGGGCACGCGCAACGACCCCGCCCCGTCGTTGCCGTGGGCGAAGGGCACGGCCCCGGCTGCCACGAGGGCGGCCGCCCCGCCGCTGGAGCCTCCCGCGCCGCGGTCGGGGTTCCAAGGATTGCGGGTGATGCCGTGGCGCGCCGACTCGGTGGCGAAGTGCAGCCCCAGTTCGGGTGCGGTGCTCTGGCCGAGCGGTACCAGGCCGGCGGCGCGGAACCTCGACATCAGGGTGTGGTCGGTGGTGGCGACGGCGTCCACAGCCCTGCTGCCCAGGGTGAACCGCATACCGCGGGCGAAGGGGCCGCTGTCCTTGACCACGAACGGGACCCCGCTCAGAGGGCCGTCCGCCGGCGGGAGGGGGTCGGGCTCGGACAAGGGGCCGGTGAGCGCGTTGAGTTCGCCGTGCGCACGTTCCAGCGCGAGCCGGGCGACCCGTTCGACATCGGCTGCGCTGACCTGCCGGGTGCGGACGAGGTCGGCCAGGGCGACGGCGTCCAGTTCGGCGTACTCGTGGATCTCCAGGGCTGCTCCTCGGCACGGCGGCCCGCAGGGGGCGGACCGCTGGTCAGGGTAGCCCCGGGGGCGGTCCCCGCGCCGCCCCTTTTCCCTGTCCCCCGCCTGCTGTCGGGCGCGCGTCCGACCGCTGCGCGGCGCTGCGCATCGTGGAGGACGTCAGGGCGGCCCTGGCCGGGCCGC
The DNA here is from genome assembly GCF_053616335.1 of Nocardiopsis sp. NPDC055824. Taxonomy (NCBI): domain Bacteria; kingdom Bacillati; phylum Actinomycetota; class Actinomycetes; order Streptosporangiales; family Nocardiopsidaceae; genus Nocardiopsis; species Nocardiopsis sp. NPDC055824. The sequence continues at coordinate 28,260 of NZ_JBSHDN010000028.1, read as the reverse complement.
TCCTGCTGGGGGAACGGCCCTCCCCCTCCACTGGGTCGCCATCGCCTGTGTGACGGGGGCGTCCGCGGGCGCGGTCCTCACCGCCCGCGGGGCCCGGCGCCGGACGCCCTAGGCGAGGAGGTCCCAGGCCATGCGCAGGAGCAGGGCCAGGACGACGACGAGCAGGACCGCGCGCACGAACCCGGAGCCGCGCCGCAGCGCCATCCGCGCGCCGATCTGGGCGCCGATGACGGTGCAGACGGCCAGGCTCAGCCCCAGGAGCCAGTCGACGTGGCCGCCGAAGGCGAACACGGTGAGCGCGCCGAGGTTGGTGCACACGTTGACGATCTTGGCCGAGGCGGAGGCGGAGACGAAGTCCATGCCGACGACGGCGGTGAAGGCGATGATGAGGAAGACGCCGGTGCCGGGGCCGATGAGGCCGTCGTAGAGGCTGACGCCGACCCCGGCCAGGGCGGTGACGGCCAGCAGCCGGTTGCGTGTGCGCAGGCGCGGGTCGGGGGTGGCTCCCATGGCGGGGCGGAAGTAGACCAGCAGTGCGACCCCGGCCAGGACGACCATGATGACGGGTTTGAGGACCTCGGCGGTGAGGGCGGCGGCCATGGCGGCGCCGACCCCGGACCCGAGGAGGGCGAGCGCGGCGGTGGGCAGGACGACGCGGCGGTCGACGGCGACCTTGCGGGAGTAGGCGATGGCGGCGGAGACGGTGCCGAAGACGGCGCCGAGCTTGTTGGTGCCCAGCAGGGTGGCCAGGGGGGTGGTGGGCGCGGCGACGAGGAGGGCGGGCAGCAGGAGGAGGCCGCCTCCCCCGACGACGGCGTCCACCCAGCCGGCGGCGACGGCGACCCCCATGACCAGGGCGAGGATCTCGGGGTCCATCTACCGCACGCGTTCAGGGAGAGAGGTGATCATGGGTTCTTTTCAATGAGGAAGAGCGGGAACCCGGTGAGTTTATCCAGCCCGTACCGGTGCATTCGGGGCGGTCGACTACTGCAAACCCCTTACAAAAGCCCCTCCTTTACTACGTAGATTCGTAGTGGGGGAAAAGGGGCGGCGGCGCCCGGGATCAGGGGGCGCCGCCGCGGTCTGCTGTCCCGGTCAGAACCGGGAGCGGTCGAACCAGTCGCGGGCCTGCGCCAGCACGTCCGGGTCCAGCCGGTGTCCCCCCGGGTGCTCGCGCGCCTCCACGTCCGCTCCCCTGTCGCCGAGCTGGGCGGCCAGCAGCCGCGCCTGGTCGGGGGTCGTGACGGGGTCGGCCGCCCCGGACCCCAGGAACACCCGGACCCCGGACAGGTCCACCGGGTCGGGTTCGCGCCCCTGGAGGGGAGCCCCCGCCGCGAACAGGGCGGCCCCGCTGAGCAGGCGGGGGTGGAGCAGCAGCAGCGCCGCACCGGTGTTGGCCCCGTTGGAGAACCCGCTGACCACGATCCGGTCGGGGTCCAGGCCGTAGTCCCGGGCCGCGGCGGTGACGAACCCCGCCAGCTCGGCGCTGCGCGCGACCACGTCGTCGACGTCGAAGACGCCCTCGCGCAGGCGGCGGAACCAGCGGTTCATGCCGTTCTCGCTCACACGGCCGCGGGGCGAGAGCAGGGCCGCGCCGGGCGAGAGGGCCCGGCCCAGCGGCAGCAGGTCGCTTTCGTCGGCGCCGGTGCCGTGGAGCAGCAGGAGCGTGGGCGCTCCCGGCCGGGTGGCGGGCTCGAAGACGTGGACGAAGTCCTGGGTCGCCGTCACCGGGGGACCTCCAGCGCGGGCAGGCGGCGGGCGATCTCCTCGCGGCCGGGCTCCAGCCACGGTGGGAGCCTCAGCTCCCGGCCCAGTGCGAGCAGCGGCTCGTCGTAGTCGAAGCCGGGGCCGTCGGTGGCGATCTCCAGCAGGACCCCGCCCGGCTCGCGGAAGTAGATGGAGGTGAAGTAGGTGCGGTCGCGGATCTCGGTGACGCCCACGCCGTCGTTCTCCAGGGTCCGGCGCCAGGCCTCCTGGACGTCGCCGTCGGGGGCCCGGTAGGCGACGTGGTGGACGGTGCCGGCCGCGACCAGGCCGCGCTCCGCTCCGGGGGCGGCCAGGACGTCGACGATGGTGCCCACCCCGTCGCCGGAGCCGCCGGTGCGGAAGCGGAGCCGGTCGCCGTCCTCGCCCTCCAGCCGGAAGCCGAGCTGCCCGCTCAGCATCTCCACGGTGCCCTCGACGTCCTGTTCGGTGAGGGTGACCGCGCGGATGCCCCGGACGGCGTGCTCGGGGGGCACCGCTCCCCCGTCCCAGGGGTCGGTGTCGTGGGCGTCGGCACTGGCGGCGAGCTCGATGGCGAGACCGTCGGGGTCGCGCAGCACGAGCACGTCCTCCTCGCCCCTCTCGGCGGGCCGGGTGGCGTCCACGCCCAGGGAGGCCAGGTGCTCCGCCCACCATCCCAGGGAGCCCTCGGGCACGGAGAGGGTCGTGGTGGTGGCCTGGCCCGCGCCGATCCTGCCCCGGGGCGCGTCGGGCCAGGGGAAGAAGGTCATGATCGTGCCGGGGTTGCCCGCGCGGTCGCCGTAGTAGAGGTGGTAGGTCTCGGGCGCGTCGAAGTTGACCGTGCGCTTGACCAGCCGCATGCCGAGGGCGTTGAGGTAGAAGTCCGCGTTGGCCTGCGGATCGCTGGCGATCGCGGTCACGTGGTGGATTCCCGCGGGGCGCACGTCCATGTCGTCACCTTCCGTCGAAGTCGCCGGTGTGTCTTCGGACCAAGGTAGTTGAATTTTAAACTAACCCGGCCGATGCGTCTCCCCCACCCTCCCCCGGCGGGGCGCCCCCGACGCCCAGGGACACGGGGCGCGCACGCGGGCGGTGCAGCGCGGACCGGTCCCGCCACCGGGGCGGGGCGGGCGAGCAGGGGGGCGGCGCGGCCTCAGGCCGCGGGGGGCAGGCGGCGCAGCCGCAGCCCCACCAGGGCCGCCACCGCGCACAGCCCCGCCGCGAAGGCCACGGCGCCTCCCCAGCCCACCGCGTCGTAGACCAGACCGCCGCACCACCCGAACAGGCTGGAGCCGAGGTAGTAGGCGAGCGTGTACAGGGCCATGGCCTGGGCGCGGCCGGTGACCGCGCGGGCCCCCACCCAGGCCGAGGCGGTGGCGTGGGCGCAGAAGAAGGCGAACGTCAGCACCAGCAGGGCGGCCATGAGGCCGGCCAGCGCGGTGGTGAGCAGGCCGCCCAGACCCGCGGCCATCAGCGCCGTGGCGGCGATGAGGACGGGGTAGCCGCCCCAGCGCCCGGAGAGGTGCCCGGCGACCGCCGAGCCGAGCATCCCTGCGGTGTAGGACAGGAAGAGCAGGGACGCCGCGGACTGGGAGAGCCCGAAGGGCTCGCCCATGAGACGGAAGCCGAGCAGGTTGTACACGGTCATGAACGCGCCCATGAGCAGCAGGGCCTGGGCGTAGAGGGCGGGCAGGCCGCGCGTGGTGAGCGCGGCGGCCAGGCGCCGCCCCATCCCCGGGCCCCCGGGGGCCTTCGCGCCGCCCGGGCCGTCCCCCCGCGCCCCTTCCGCCGGGCGCCCGGAGGGGGGCGCGGCCTCGACCGCGCGCCGCGGGCGCGGCAGGACCAGCACGAAGACGACCAGGCACACCAGCCCCAGGAGGGTGTTCGCCGCGATCCCCCACTGCCAGCCGCCCAGGTCGGCGGCGAACCCGGCGAGCAGGCGCCCGCCCATCCCGCCGAGGGGGTTGCCCGCGATGTACAGCCCGGTGGCGCGCGCGGCGTCGGCCGGGTGGACCTCCTCGGACAGGTAGGCGACGGCCGCGGCGGGGACCCCGCCCAGGGCCGCGCCCTGGAGCGCGCGCAGGGCGAGCAGGGCCCAGAGGTCGCCCGCCAGGGGCGTCACACAGCCCAGGAGGGTGGTCAGGGCCAGGGACACGGCGATGACGCGGGCCCGGCCGAACCGGTCGGCGGCGCCGCTCCACACCAGCGTGAACCCGGCCAGTCCCCCGGTGGCCACGGAGACCGTGAGCGCGGCCTGGGACGCGGTGGAGCCGAAGCCGTCGGCGATGGCGGGCAGGACCGGCTGGACCGACCACAGCTGGGCGAAGGTGGCCACGGCGACGGCCACCATGGCGGCGACCGTGCGCCGGTAGGCGGCCGTGCCCGCGCGGAGGCGGGCGTCGTGGTCGGGCGGGGACGTGGTCGCGGTCATGGGTCCACGCTAGGAACCACGGTTTCATACGTCCAATGCATGGTTTGTCCCTGACTCATACTGGAATGCATGGAACATGCGGAGGGGTCGGAGCGGGCGGGGCGGCACGGGCGCGCGGACGGGGCCCGGGAGCCGGACGCGGACGCGCTCGCCCGGGTGCTGGCGCCCCGGCTGAGGATGGTGGCGGCGGTCGCCGGGACCGAGCACGTCACCCTGGCGGCCGAGACGCTGGGGGTGCCCCAGCCGACGCTGAGCCGGGCCCTGGCACGGGCCCAGGAGGAGCTGGGGATCGCCCTGGTGGAGCGGACCGGCCGGGGGGTGCGGCTGACCCGCGCCGGCCGGATCCTGCTCCCGCACGTGGAACGCGCCCTGGACGACCTGCGCAGGGGGATGGCGGAGCTGACCGGCGCCGAGGAGGGGCGGGTGGCGCTGACGTTCCTGCCCACGCTGGGGGTGGAGGTGGTGCCGGTGCTGCTGCGGGGGTTTCGCGCCGAGCACCCGGGGGTGCGGTTCTCGCTGACCCAGGAGCCGTGGGCGGAGTCGCTGAGCCGCGTGTCCTCGGGCGGGGCCGACCTCGCCCTGACCTCCCCGCTGCCCTCGGGCAGGGGGCTGGCGTCCGCGGTGCTGCACACGCAGTCGCTGCGGCTGGTGGTGCCCGAGGGGCACGCCCTGGCGCGGTCCCCGCGGGGGGTGGCGGCGGTGGCGGCGGCCGAGGAGGAGTTCGTCCTGCTCAAACCGGGCCGGGGCGTGCGCCACCTGACCGACCGGCTGCTCGACCGGGCGGGGTTCACCCCCCGGGTCGCGTTCGAGGCCGACGACATCTCGACCGCGCGCGGCCTGGTGGCGGCGGGCCTGGGGGTGTCGGTGCTCCCCGCCCGCCCGCGCGGGCCGCTGGCCGGGACGGTGGAGCTGCCGGTCCTGGGCGGTGGCGCGGACCGGCCGATCGGGGTGGTCTGGCCGCGCGAGGGCTCGGGCGGCGGGTACGAGCCCCCGGCCGTGGCCCTGTTCCGCGACTACGTGCGGCGGGTGGGGCCGCGCATCATCCCCGGCCTGACGGGCTGAGCCGCCGCACCGGGGCCCGGCAATTCCGTTGCCCCGCCGTACACGCCGCGCCACGATGGCCGCATGACCTTCTCACCGCCCTCCTCCCCCGCCCGGCCGGTCGCCCTCGTCACCGGCGTGGGCCGCACCGTCGGCATCGGCTCGGCGATCGCCCGCCGGCTGGCGTCCTCGGGCTGGGACGTGGCCTTCACCCACTGGACCCCCTACGACGCGCGCATGGACTGGGGTGTGGAGGCCGGCGCGGCCCGGGCCACCCTGGACGCACTGGCCGAGCGCGGCGCGGCGGCCCACTCCGTGGAGGCCGACCTGGCCGACCCGGCCTCCCCCGCCCGGATCTTCGACGAGGCCGAGGAGCGCCTGGGCCCCGTCACCGCGCTGGTGATGGCCCACTGCGAGTCGGTCGACTCGGGTCTGCTGGACACCACCGTGGAGTCCTTCGACCGCCACTTCGCGGTCAACGCGCGCGCCACCTGGCAGCTGGTCCGCGAGTTCGGGCTCCGCTTCGGCGGGGCGCACGGGACGGGGCGGATCGTCGCCCTGACCAGCGACCACACGGTCGGCAACCTGCCCTACGGGGCGAGCAAGGGCGCCCTGGACCGGATCGTCCTGGCCTGCGCACGCGAACTCGCCCACCTGGGGGTGACCGCCAACGCCGTCAACCCCGGCCCCGTCGACACCGGCTGGATGTCGCGGGAGACGCGGGAGGAGTGCGCGAACCACACCCCCCTGGGACGGCTCGGCACCCCCGAGGACACCGCCGACCTGGTGGACTTCCTGTGCTCCCCCCGGGGGGTGTGGGTCAACGGCCAGCTCCTGCACAGCGACGGCGGCATCTCCGCCTGAGCGCGCCGGGCGTCCGCCGAGGGGGCGGCGGGCCCGGCCCCTCCCCGCCGGGTCCGGGGGGCCGGCCCGGTGGGGAGAGGCCGACCGCGCCCGTGCGGAACCTGCCCCTAGACTCGGGGGCGAGCCCCTCGACAGCTGCCGGAAAGAACCTCCATGAGCCAGACGGACGGCGTCCGCACCGCCCACCACGGGCAGGACCGTCTGTCCCTCCCCCAGGTCCGGCTCGACGACCTCCTGGACGAGGTCCGGTCGCGGCTGAGCGAGATCTCCGCCGGCCAGGAGCGCATCCACACGCTCCTGGAGGCGGTGGTCTCCATCGGGGAGGGACTCGAACTCGACCCCCTGCTGGTGCGCATCACCGAGACGGCCGCCAGCCTGGTGGACGCGCGCTACGGCGCCCTGGGCGTGATCGGCCCCGACGGGGAGATGAGCCGCTTCATCCCCGTGGGCCTGGAACCGGACGAGATCGCGGGCATCGCGCACTGGCCCAAGGGCGAGGGCGTGCTGGGCCTGCTCATCAAGGACCCGCGCCCCCTGCGCCTGCGCGAGGTGCGCGACCACCCCGAGTCGCGCGGGTTCCCGGCCGGGCACCCGCCCATGCACACCTTCCTCGGCGTTCCCATCAGCATCCGCGACCAGGTGTTCGGCAACCTGTACATGACGGACAAGCGCGACGGCGCGGAGTTCACCGGGGACGACGAGCTCCTGCTGCGCGCCCTGGCCACCGCGGCGGGGACCGCCATCGAGAACGCCCAGCTCTTCGCCCAGACGCAGAGCCGGGAGACCTGGTTGGACGCCTCGGGCCAGATCACCACCCGGCTGCTGTCCGGCGCCCCTCCCGAGGAGGTGCTGCGCCTGGTCGCGCGCCGCGCCCGGGGGATGGTCGACGCCGACCTCGCGGTCATCGCCATGCCGGGCGAGGAGCCCGACACCCTCACCGTGCGGGTGTGGGACGGGCCCGAAAAGCACAACGGGGCCGTGGCCGCCGGTGCGCGGGGGGCCACGCTCACGTGTGCGCCCCACACCCTGCTGGGACGCGTCTACCGCAGCGGTGAGCCCGTCCAGACCGACGTGTCGGCCTCGGACGGGGACGGGACCGGCTTCCTGACCCGGCTGGGGGTGGGGCCCGTGCTGGTGCTGCCGTTCGGCCCCCCGGACGGGGCGCGGGGCGTGCTCGTGCTCGCCCGGGGCCGGGGCGGCGGGGATTTCCAGGACAGCTGGCTGAGCATGCTGTCGCCGTTCGCCGACCAGGCGGCGGTCGCGCTGGAGCTGGCCGAGGCCCGGCTGGACTCCGAGCGCCTGAGCGTGCTGGAGGACCGCGACCGCATCGCGCGCGACCTGCACGACACGGTCATCCAGCGCCTGTACGCCACCGCCATCACGCTGATGGGCACCGTGCGCCGCATCGAGGACACCGTGTCCTCCCAGCGGGTGCAGAACGCGGTCGACGACCTGGACGACACCATCCGCCAGATCCGCTCCACGATCTTCGCGCTCCAGAGCTCGGGCGAGGAGGGCCCCTGGCTGCGGTCGCGGGTGCTGGACCTGGTCAACTCCGCCTCGGAGACGCTGGGGTTCGCGCCCCGCCTGCTCACGCAGGGGCCGATCGACAACGCGGTGGACGAGGCGGTCGGGGAGCACCTGGTGGCGGTGCTGCGCGAGCTGCTGTCCAACGCGGCCCGCCACGCTCGGGCCACCGCCGTGGACGTGGAGCTGTCCGTGGGCGAGGAGCTGGTCCTGCGGGTGAGCGACGACGGCCGGGGCATCACCGGGGGCGTCTCGCGCAGCGGGCTGCGCAACGCGGCCTCCCGGGCCGAGGAGCTGGGCGGCCGCCTGTCGGTGACCTCCGGTCCGGGCGGGGGAGCGTGCGTCGAGTGGTCGGTGCCGCTCCGCCGCACCGGCGGGGCCGGGGAGGTGCGCGGGTGAGGCCCGCGGGGGCCTCCTATCCCTGGTCCATGGACAGCCGCACCGCGTAGGCCGCGGCCTGGGTGCGCCGGGCCATCCCGAGCTTGGCCAGGACCCTGGAGACGTAGTTCTTGACGGTCTTCTCCGCCAGGTACATCCGCGCGCCGATCTCGCGGTTGGTGAGCCCCTCGCCGATGAGCTCCAGGACGCGGCGCTCCTGCTCGGTGAGTTCGCTGAGCGGGTCCTTGCGCACCGCCTCCTCGCGCAGCCGCTTGAGCATGCGCGCGGTGGACTCGGGGTCCAGCAGGGAGCGCCCGTCGGCGACCGTGCGCACTGCTCCGACCAGGTCGGTACCGTGGATCTGCTTGAGGATGTACCCGGACGCCCCGGCCATGACCGCGCCGTAGAGCGCCTCGTCGTCGGAGTAGGACGTCAGCATGAGCATGCGGGTGTCGGGGAGCAGGGAGCGGATCTCCCGGCACACGGTGACGCCGTCGCCGTCGGGGAGGCGCACGTCGAGCACGACCACGTCGGGGGCGAGCGCGGGGACCCGCGCCAGCGCCTGCGCCGCCGTCCCGGCCTCGCCGACCACCTCGATGCCGTCCTCCTCGTCCAGGAGTGATCCCACACCCCGCCGGACGATCTCGTGGTCGTCCACCAGGAACACCCGGATCGTTCTGTCTCCACCCATCGGGCGGGCACCTCCTCAGAGCTGGGGACGGGAGCCCGAGGCGGCCCGTCCGCCCTGTGTCGGGGTCGCCCGCCGCCGCGTGCCCATTGTCGGGCACCCGCGGCGGGGGCGCTCCGGCCGCGGGAGGGGCGGGGCGGGAGGCAGGCTCCCGTCCACCCAGCCTAGCCAGCGAAGATTCATGCCATATGAGTCGAACGTCCCGTTCTGTTTGAGCCCTGCGTCCCCCCGGGTAAGCGCACAGGAGGGGACCTCCGCCGCCGGACGAGGGGCCGGCGGTCCACGCCTTCGGGGCCGGGACCGGCGAGAATGGCGGGGAACGGAGCGAGGGCACCGACTTCGGGGAGCCTGTCATGGACGGATCACGCGGCGCCGGGGCGCCGGACCAGGATCGGGGAACGGTCGCGGGAGCGGCCGCACCGCCCGCCCAGCGGGAGGCGGACGACTACGCGGGGACCGACCGGCTCGCGGAGGAGCAGGAGCTGATGGAGGGCGCCGACGTCGCCGAGGGGGACGACGGGGCGAGCTTCACGGTGCTGGAGCGGCAGACCTGCCTCAACCTGCTGGGCACCCGCGACATCGGCCGGGTGGCCTTCACCATCGACGGGGACGCCGCCCCGACGGTGCTGCCGGTGAACTACGCGCTGTTCAACGACACGGTGGTGTTCCGCACCACCCTGGCGGGAACCGTGATGCGCTACGCGCGCGGCCACGCCGCCTTCCAGGTCGACCTCTTCGACGAGGAGCGCCGTGACGGCTGGAGCGTCCTGGCGAGCGGGCGGTGCAGGTGGGTCCGCGACGCGGAGGAGCTGGCCCGCATCCCCCGGGGCCGCCTGCCCCTGCCCTGGGCGGCGGGCGAGCGCGACCAGGTCCTCAAGCTGGTCCCGGGCCGGGTGAGCGGGCGGCGGGTCCACCGGCCCTGAGCCGGCGGGCGGCGGCGCGGCCGCCTCCGGCCCGTGGCCGGGGGTCGCGGGGCCCGGCCACCGGCGCGTCACCCGGGGGTCGGCGAACGTCTCCCCAGCCTTGTCCGTACCGGGCGTTCGGTCTGTCCGGTTGCGGGTACCGAATCCGTCATGGGAGCACATCACCCCCTTCGGGCCCGGTACGCCACGGGCTCCCCCCACCGTCGTCCGGGCCCGGCCACCCCCTGCGCGCACCCCGCCCACGGGGACGCGGCCCGCCGCGCCCGCTCCGCGGGACACGGCTCCCACCGGCCCGGCCGGTACCCTGCGGGGCGCCCGGCCCCCTGCGGCCGCCCCGGACGCACGTGAGGGCGGGACCGCGGGGCCGCACGCTCCTGGGCGCCGCGGCGGCCGCCGCGGCCGTCCTCCTCACCGTCTCCGGCGCGCCCCTGCCCTCCGGCCTGTGGGCGCGGCCCGCCGCCCCCGAGACCCCCCGCGACGCCGACGCACCGCTCTCCCTGGAGGTGCTCTCCTCCCGCCCCGACACCGTCATGGGCGACACCGCCCTGGTCAGGGTGGTTCCCTCCCCGTCCGTGCCCGCCGCCGACGTCCGCCTGGACGTGGGAGGCGCCGACGCCACCCCCTCCCTGCGCACGGTGCGCCTGGCCGACGGCACCCCCGCCCTGGAGGGCCTGGTCTCCGGGCTGCCCCGGGGGAACACCGTCCTGACCGCCTCGGCGCCCGGGGGCGGGGGGAGCGCGCAGGAGGGGACCGACCCGGTGACGGCCAGGGTCACCGTCACCGCCCACCCCCTCACGGGCCCGGTCTTCTCCGGCCCCCACCAGGAGCCCTTCGTGTGCGACACCGAGCGCTTCGAGCTGCACGGCGGCGGCACCCTCGGCCCGCCCCTGGACCCCGACTGCTCGGCCCCGACCGTGGTCCGCCACATGTACCGCACCGAGGAAGGGGCCTGGGCCCCCATGGCCGACCCCGACCGGGTGCCCGGCGACGCCGCCCGGACCACCACCTCCACCGGCCACAGGGTCCCCTACACCGTCCGGGTCGAGACCGGCACGGTGAACAGGTCGATCTACGAGACGGCGCTGCTGTACACCCCCGGCGACCCCGGGCCCGACCCGTGGCAGCCGCCGCGGGGCTGGAACCGCCGCCTGGTGTACACGTTCGGCGGCGGGTGCGCGGGCGGCTGGTACGTCCAGGGGACCAGGACCGCCGGGGTCCTGGACCACGGCATGCTCTCGCAGGGGTACGCGGTGGCCTCCGCCTCCCTCAACGTGTTCGGCAACAACTGCAACGACCTGCTGGCCGCCGAGACCGCGGCCGCCGTGGTCCAGCGCTTCTCCCTCACCCACGGCGCCCCCGACCTGACCCTGGGCCGGGGCTCCTCCGGGGGCGCCTACCAGGCGCACCAGATCGGCGACAACCAGCCGGGCCTGCTGGACGGCCTGCTGGTCTCCCACTCCTTCCCCGACGTGGCCTTCTCCGTGGTGCCGACCGCCACCGACGCCCTGCTGCTGCACGAGTACGCGCGCGAGCACCCCGGCACCCTGAGCAGGGAGGAGCAGCGCGCCGTGTCCGGGTTCGCGCGCTGGGACGCCATCGGCAAGCTCGCCGGGGAGGCCGACCGCGTCGACCCCGCGGGCGTGTGCGCGGACCGGGTGCCCGAACGGGTGCGCTGCGAGCTGTACGCGCACACCGGCAACGTCTACGGGACCGACCCCTCGACCGGTCTGCCGCGCCGCCCCCTGGACAACGTCGGCGTCCAGTACGGCCTGGGAGCCCTCCTGGACGGCACGATCGACGCCGACCAGTTCCTGCACCTGAACGAGCACGTGGGCGGCCTGGACGCCGACGGCCGAGTGGTGGAGGAGCGCACCGAGGCCGACCCCGCCGCCACCGTCGCCGCCTACCGCACCGGCCGCCTCCTCAACGGGGGCGGCGGACTGGCCGACATCCCCGTCGTGGACCACCGCGCCTACGAGGACGACGTCCCGGGCGGCAGCATCCACATGCGCTTCCACTCGTTCTCGCTGCGCGAGCGCCTGCTCGCCGCCAACGGCACGGCCGACAACCACGTGATGCTCGTGGAGCGGGGCGGGCGGGGCGGGTTCTCCTCCTCCGCCCCGGTGGCCGGAAGGGCCCTGGCCGAACTCGACGCCTGGGCGAGCGGGGTGCGGGAGCTCGGCGCCGCCGACCCCGGCCGCCCCGCCATCGACCACGTGCGCGCCGCGCGCCCGGAGTGGCTCACCGACTCGTGCTGGGTGGGCGACCCCGCCCGCCGGGTGGTGGCCGAGCAGCTCCCGCTCAGCGCCGGGCAGGGGGACGCGTGCGCCGACGCCTACCCCGTGCACGCCTCGCCCCGGCTGGTCGCGGGCGCGCCCCTGGCCCTGGACGTGGTCGCGTGCCGCCTGGTCCCCTTCGACGCCGCGGAGCACCCGGCCGACCTGACCCCCGAGCAGGCCGAGCGCGCCGCGGAGGTGTTCGCCGACGGGGTGTGCGACTGGTCGGCCCCCGGACGGGGGCAGCAGGGGCTCGCGGGAACCTGGCTGCGCTTCTGAGCCGCCGCGGGGGGCGGCGGGGGCGGGCCCCGGTCCGCCGGTGCCCGTGGGCCCGTCGGCGGCCCCCGGGCCCGAGGACGCGGAGCCTCCGGGTGCGGAGTCCGCCCGTCCCGGCGGCGCGCCCCGGGGCGGCCCGCTAGCGGCCGGCGCCGTCCGGGCCCGGCCCGGCCTCCCCGTCGCGGGGCGCGGTCGCCCCGCCCCCGGCCGGGTCACGGTCGGCCAGGGCGTGCAGCAGGAACGCCCCGCCGTAGGCCGGCCTCCCCCGGCGCTCGTGCTCGGTGAGCACGTACTCGTCCAGGACGGCGAGGATGCGCCGGCCCAGTTCGTCCCGGTCCTCGTCGGACAGGTGCAGCACGAACCGCGCGTAGTCGCGGACCGAGTCCGGCCCGGCCTCCTCCAGTTCCCGGCGCAGGGCCTCCACCGGCGCGTCGGCCGTTTCGTCGCCGGCGCCGATCAGCGGCCCGTCCAGCCACCAGGACTCCCCGGTGGCCCGGTAGGGCTTCTCCAGGGCCCCGCTCGCCCCGGTGCGCACGGGCGCGGGCACGAGCAGGCCCGAGTCCACGAGCTGGCGGACGTGGTACAGGACCGTGCCCGGGGTCGTGTCGAGCCGGTCGGCCAGTTCCCGGTTGGTGAGCTCCCGCACCGCGCACAGCCTCAGGATGCGGATCCGCAGCGGGTGGGAGAGGGCCTTGACCTCCTTGACGGTGGCCGGTCGCCTCCTGCGCGCCGGGGGCGCCTCCCCCTGCGCCCGCGTCCCGGTCCCCTTCGCACCAGCCCGTTCTCCCATGGGGCCAGCGTAGCAACGATCGACAAAAGCCAAATCGATTGTTTTCTCTCAATCACCCTGTCAGGCTCGACCCATGACGGAGACGACCCCCCTTTCCGACCCCCCGCCCCCCACCGGACCCCGGCACCTCGGAGGCCGGTTCTGGACCGTGTGGACCTCCTCCGGACTCTCCAACCTCGCCGACGGGGTCCTCAAGGTCGCGCTGCCCCTGGTCGCCCTGCGCTTCACCGGCTCCCCCTCCTGATCGCGGGCGTGGCGTTCGCGCTGACGATCCCCTGGCTGCTCCTGTCCCTCCCGGCCGGCGCCCTCGCCGACCGGTACGACCGCCGCCGCCTCATGGTCGGCGCCAACCTCGCGCGGGGGCTGCTCCTCGCCGGCCTGGCCGCGGCGCTGGCCCTGGACCTGGGGTCGGTCTGGCTGCTCTACGCGGTGGCACTGGGCGTCGGGACCGCCGAGACCGTCCACGACACCTCGGCCCAGTCGATCCTGCCGCAGGTGGTCGGCCGCGACCGGCTCTCCCGCGCCAACGGGCGCCTGCACGCCGTCGAACTGACCGCCCACCAGTTCGCCGGACCGCCCCTGGGCGGGATCCTGGTCGCCCTGGGCCTGGCCGCCGCCTTCACCGCCCCCGCCGCCCTGTGGCTGGTCGCGGCCGGCACGCTGGTCCTGGTGCGCGGAAGCTTCCGGACCGAACGCGCCGCACCCGCCACCATGCGCACCGACATCGCCGAGGGGCTGCGGTTCCTGTGGCGCCACCGGACCCTGCGCACCCTCGCCGCCATGGTGGGCCTGAGCAACTTCTCCACCAACGCCGCCTTCACCGTCATGGTCCTGTTCGCGGTGGGCCCCACCTCCCCCATGGGCCTGTCCGAGCCCGCCTACGGGCTGCTGCTGACCGCCACCGCGGCGGGCAGCGTGCTCGGCGCCCTGACCGCCGAGCACGTCGAGCGCCTCCTGGGCCGGGCCTGGTCCCTGCGCGTGAGCGCGCTCGCCTTCGCCGTCCTGGTGGGGGTCCCGGCGCTGACCGCCGACCCGCTCGTGATCGGGGCGGGCTTCTTCGTCGGCGGGGTGGGCCTCTCGGTGTGGAACGTGGTCACCGTGTCGCTGCGCCAGCGGATCACCCCCGACCACCTGCTCGGACGGCTCAACAGCGCCTACCGGCTGCTGGCCTGGGGCACACTCCCGCTGGGCGCCGCCGCGGGCGGGCTGATCGCGCAGTTCTTCGGACTGACCGCCGTGTTCGCGGGCATGGGCGCACTGGCCCTGGTCACGTTCCTGTGGCAGTTCACGCTGAGCGAGGCGGACCTGGGCGGCGCCGGGCGCGCCACCGCCGGGGCCTGAGCCCCCGAGCGCCGGGAGAAGCGCCCCTCCCGGCGCCGCGCGGGCCGCGGTGCGGCGCGGGAAAACCACCTGCGCCCCGGAACGCCGCCGGGGATACTGCTGCGATGACCGAACCAGAACACCGGGAGCAGCGCGAAGAGGTCCTGGAGGGCGGCAACGTCGCCGACGGGGTCGTACGGGTGGGGCAGACCGTGCGCAAACCGTGGACGCGGTCGTCCCCGTCGGTGGCGTCCCTGCTCCGGTACCTGCACCGGTGCTCCTTCGAGGCCTCCCCGGTCCCCTTGGGCGCGGACGCCCGCGGGCGCCAGGTGCTCGGCTACCGCCCCGGCGCGATGGCCGACACCCTGCCGCCCCTGACGGGGGCCGAACTCCGCCGGCTGGGCGGGATCGTCCGGCGCCTGCACGCGCTCACCGCCGGCTTCCGGCCGGACGGGGAGCCGGAGTGGGACATCGCGACCCCGGACCCGCGCGAGGAGGTGCTCTGCCACTACGACCTCGCGCCGTGGAACCTGGTGCGCGACGGCGACGACTGGACGTTCATCGACTGGGACGGCGCGGGGCCGGGCACCCGGATGGGCGACCTGGGGTACGCGGCGCACGGGTTCGTGCCGCTGCACGCGGGCGGCGACCCCGGGTCGGACGCCCTGCGGCTGCGCGCCCTCGCCGACGGCTACGGGTGCGACGACGCCCAGCGCCGTGAGCTGCCCGACGCCGTCCTGCACCGGGTGCGCGGCATGTACGACCTGCTGGAGGAGGGCGCCCGGACCGGCGCCCAGCCCTGGGCCCGGCTGCACGCCCAGGGGCACGCCGACCACTGGGGGCCGGCCGCCGACTACGTCGAGCGCCACCGGGCGGTGTGGCTGGCGGCGCTGACCGGCCCCGGGGAGCCCGCCGCCACGTGAGCGCCTCCGGCGGGGGCCTGCGCCGGCGGGCGGAGGCCCTCCGCGCGGAGCGGGCCGGCCCGCGCGGTGACCGGCCGGACCGGGCCTGCCCCGGGCGCCGCCGCGGCAGCGCCGCGACCGGTCCGGAAGGCGCCTCCCGGACCGGCTCCGGGAGCCCTCCGCGGCGGTACCGGCGCGGAGGGCTCAGGCTGGCCTGGTCCACACGTAGGCCGCCGAGACCGGGTGCCCCCGGAACCTCTCCCACGTGGGCTTGGCCGCCACCCACGTGTCGTCCACCGTGCCCTCGGAGAGCTCGGCCAGGGTCCAGCCGGCGGCCGTCGCGGCGCGCACGTGGTCGCTGATCAGGTGGACGTGCGTGGTGATGGCGATGTCCTCGCCGGAGGCGTCGGTGTAGTGGGTCGGCATCCCGGAGACCATCGAGAAGTGCGGGTGGTAGGAGACCAGCACGCAGGTGCCGCCGGGGCGGGTCAGCCGGAAGGCCTCGGCGTAGAGGGGGGCCAGGTCGGGCAGGTGCTCGTCGATGAGCGAGGCGATGGCCAGGTCGTAGGAGCCCCCCGGAAGGCCGGTGTCGCGCACGTCGCCCAGGGTCAGGGTGTCGTGGGCGCCCCGCTTGCCGGCCAGTTCCAGCATCCCGGAGCTGATGTCGACGCCGTCGATCCGGGCGACCCCGCGCGCCCGCAGCCAGGAGCCGGTGCGGCCGGTCCCGCAGCCGAGGTCGGCGGCGGCGGTCACGGCCGACCAGTCGGGGGCGGTGAGCCCGTCCAGCAGTCCGAGGTCCATGGCGTCCAGGACCGAGCCCTCGTAGGTGGCCGACCAGCCGTCGTAGCCGGTGGCCGGGTCCACGGTGCGGTAGTGGCGGGTGTCGAAGTCCGCGAAATCTGGCATGGGGCCGAGTATGGCGCGACCCGGGATCGGGCCGCGAACGCTTTTCCCGTCCCGTGCCCGCTGCCGGGCAGGCGCCGTTCGTACGCCCGGCGCCGCACTCCGGGCCGTGCGGCGGGAGAGGCCCGCCCGAAAGGGCCCTCCGGTGCGGGAGGGACCGTGCGGGAGGGCCGCCCCGCCGCCGGGACCCGGCGGCGGCCGAGCGGCGGTGCCGCGGCGCCGGGTCGCACGGCGGAGGGGGCCGGCTCCGGCGCGGCCGGCGCCTCGTGCAGGTGCGCCGGGAGCGCGGCGAACACGTCCGCACCGGCGTTGACCAGGACGACCTGGTTCGGGGAGGGCCCCGGGCGGGAGCGGGGCCGTGGAGCGGCGCCGGGGCCGGCACGGAGGAAAACCGGTTGCGGCGCCCCGGCGCGGCCTCCTACGGTGCATGCCATGTCCTGCTGCCACGCGATCTTCGACGGGGCGCTCGCCTGGTCGGTGAACGCCCACCCGTACGCCAAGCGCCTCCGGTCGGCCCGCCTGCACCGGTAGGCCGGGCCCCGGTCGGCCCCGGTCCCCCCTGGGGGTCCGCGCCGACCGCCCCGCTTCGCGTACGCGTCCCCTTCCGCCCCGCGCTCCCCGCGGCGCCGCCCAGCGGCCCCGGTGGCCGCGCCGGGCGGTCCCTCCCGTGTGGCCCGCCGGTCCAGGCCCAGTCGCGTCCCCTTTCCCACGGACGGGCTGCCCGGACCCCTTCACCCGCACGCCGGCCGGCGTGCCCGTTCGTGCTGCCCGTCCTCGTCCGCCACCCCGCGTGGCCGGAACGGACCTTCCTGTGGCACGAACCGAACGACCCTCCCGGACGAACGCCCGCGACAACCGGCGCCGCCTGTCCCAGAACTTCCTCGCCGACCCCGGCGCCGCGCGCCACGTGGTGCGCGTGTCCGGGGTGGGACCCCGGGACCTGGTGGTGGAGGTGGGGCCCGGCGAGGGCGCCATCACCCGCTTCCTGGCCCCGGCCGCACGCCGGGTGCTCGCCTACGAGCTCGACCCCCGCCTGGCCGAGCGCCTGGCCGCCCGCTACCGCGATCCCGAGCGGGGCGTCCGCGTCACGCGGGCCGACTTCACCCGTGTGCGCCCCCCGGGCGAGGACTTCGCCGTCGTCGGCAACATCCCCTACGCGCGCACCGCCGACATCGTGCGCTGGTGCCTGGCCGCCCCGCACCTGACCTCCGCCACCCTGGTCACCCAGCTGGAGTACGCGCGCAAGCGCACCGGCGGGTTCGGCAGGTGGAGCCTGCTGACCGTGAGCACATGGCCCGAGTGGTCGTGGGCCCTGGCCGGGCGGATCGACCGCCACCGGTTCCGCCCGGTGCCCCGGGTCGACGCCGGCCTGCTGGTGCTGCGCCGCCGCCGCACGCCCCTGGTGGATCCGGGGAGGATGGGCGGGTACCGGCGCATGGTCGAACTCGGTTTCAGCGGGGCGGGCGGCTCCCTGGGCGCGTCGCTGCGCCGCGCCCACCCGGCCCGCCGCGTGGACCGCGCCCTGGACGCGGCCGGGGTGGCCCGGGGCACCCCCGTCGGCCACGTCTCCCCCGACCAGTGGCTGGAGGTGTTCGACGTGCTGGACCCCCGGGGGCGGTGACCGGGGAGGGCCCGGGGGCGCCTTCGCCCTCCCCGGGCCCCCGCCCCGCGACGAGGGACGCGGGGCGTCCGGCCGGGGCGGCGTCCGGCCGCGTTCTCAGCGCAGGAAGTCCAGGAGCGCGGCGACGAGTTCGGCGGGCGCGTCCTCCTGGACCAGGTGCCCGGCACCCTCGAGGAACCGGAGGCGGGCGCCCGGGATCGCGGCGGCCAGCCGCTCCCCCCGTTCCGGGGGCAGCCAGGTGTCCTGCCGGCCCCACACCACCAGGGTCGGCTGGTCGAGGCGGGCGTACCCGTCCTCCACCTCGGCCGTGTGGCGCTCGTCGGCCTGGGCGATCTGGCGGTAGAACGCGGGCTGCCCCTCCTCCCCCAGCCAGGGCCGCACCAGCGCGTCCAGGGTCCCGGCACGCAGTTCGCGGTGGGCGGCCGAGGCCACGTAGGCGCGCACCAGCGCCTCGTGCAGGTGCGGCGGGAGCGCGGCGAACACGTCCGCACCGGCGTTGACCAGGCGGAAGAAGTCGCTGCCCCAGGGGCGCACGCTCACCGCGTCCACCAGGGCGAGCCGCTCGTAGGCGACCCCGTCGAGCACGGCGGCGCGCAGGGCCACCGCGCCGCCGAAGTCGTGGGCGACCACGGCGGGCCGCTCCAGCCCCCAGTGGCCGAGCAGGGCGGTGAACGCGGCCTGCTGGGCGGGCAGGGACACGTCCTGCCCCCCGTACTTGGCGGAGGCGCCGTAGCCGGGCATGTCCCACACGTGGACGGTGTACCGGTCGCCGAGGGCGCGGACCGCGTGGCGCCACACGTAGGACGAGAACGGGGTGCCGTGCAGGAGCACGAGGGGGGCGCCGTCACCGAACCTGTCCCAGTGGACCGTCCCGTTGGGCGCCTCGAACCTGCGGCCGAGCCTCCAGTCGGCTTCGGTCATCATGAGCCCTTCCGTCGAACCATCCCGGCGCCGGATGCCCGGTACCGGGAGCAGCCAGCCTAGGGCGTGTTCCGTGGATGCTGTCCGTCGCGAGCGGCGCATCCGGTGCGTTCATCGCAAGGCCGAAGAAGGAGTCAGGGTGGGGTCCTGTCGACAGATGAGAACGCCGCGAGGGGCGTGCCGGGGCGACGCGCAGCAGGGCGAGTGTCCGCGGAACACGCCCTGGGGGGAGCGGTGACCGGCGGCCCGGGCGGAGGCTCACACCCGCAGGACCGCGAAGCACTCCCCGGGCAGCGCGACGGTGGCGCCGCAGAACCGCGCGGCGCCGTTGGCCAGGACGAGTTCGCGGGGGGCGGCGTCCAGTGCCACCTCGGCGCCGCCGGGGTCCAGGTTGACCACCACCCGCAGCCCGCCCCTCACCAGAACCAGCCTGCGGCCCTCCCCCTCGGCGGTCACCGCGAAGCGGTCCAGCCGCGGGTCGGACAGCTCGGGTTCGCGGCGGCGCAGCGCGATGAGCGCCCGGTACGTCTCCAGGACGAACCGGTGGGGCCCGGCCCCGGGCTGGGACCAGTCCAGGACCGCTCCGTCGCGGGTGGCGGGGTCCATCGGGTCGGGGACCTCCTCGTCGGCCCACCCCAGGGCGGCGAACTCGCGGCGGCGGCCCGCGCGCACCCCCTCCGCCAGCGCGGGGTCCTCGAAGGAGGCGAAGAACGGCCACGGCGTGGTGGCGCCCCACTCCTCGCCCATGAAGACCATGGGGGTGAACGGCGAGCACAGCACGAGGGCGGCGCCGCACACGAGCAGGCCCGGCGAGAGGTGTTCGCCCATGCGGTCGCCGCGCGCCCGGTTGCCGATCTGGTCGTGGGTGCTGAGGTAGGCCAGGAACCGGTGCCCGGGGACGCGGGCGGTGTCCACGGGCGCCCCGTGGGTGCGCCCGCGGAAGCTCGAGTAGGTTCCGGCGTGCCAGAACACGCGGCCGAGCGTGGCGGGCAGCGCCCCGGGGCGGGCGAAGTCGCCGTAGTAGCCGTGGGTCTCCCCCGTCAGGGCCACGTGCAGCGCGTGGTGCAGGTCGTCGGACCACTGCGCGCTCATCCCCAGGCCGCCCGCCTCGCGGGGCAGGACGGTGCGGGGGTCGTTGCGGTCGGACTCGGCGATCAGCGACAGCGGGCGTCCCAGGGCCGCGGCCAGGGCGTCGGCCTCGGCGGAGAGTTCGGCCGTCAGGGGGACGGCGCGGTCGTCGCGCAGGGCGTGGACCGCGTCCAGGCGCAGCCCGTCCAGGTGGTAGTGGCGCAGCCAGCCCAGGGCGTTGTCCAGGACGTGGCGGCGCACGGGGTCGGAGTCGGGGCCGTCCAGGTTGAGGGAGGGGCCCCAGGCGTTCTCGCCGCGGAAGTAGGGGCCGAACCGCGGCATGTGGGCGCCCGAGGGGCCCAGGTGGTTGTAGACGACGTCGAGGAGCACGGCCAGACCCCGGGCGTGGCAGGCGTCCACCAGGGCCTTGAGGGCGTCGGGGCCTCCGTAGGGGGTGTGGACCGCCGCCCACAGGACCCCGTCGTACCCCCACCCGTGGGTGCCGTCGAAGGCGTTGACGGGCATCAGCTCGACGTGGGTGACGCCCAGGTCGACCAGGTGGTCCAGCCGGTCGACGGCGGCGGTGAGGGTGCCCTCGGGGGTGAAGGTGCCCACGTGGAGCTCGTAGACGACCGCGCCGGGCAGCGCCCGGCCGGTCCAGGAGGCGTCGGTCCACCCGAAGGCCGCGTGGTCGTGCACGCGGCTGGGGCCGTGCACGCCGTGGGGCTGGTCCTGGGAGCGCGGGTCGGGCAGGGGGGTGGGGTCGTCCTCCAGGAGGTAGGCGTACTCGGTACCGGGCCCGGCCCCCTCGACCCGGGCCCGCCACCACCCGTCCGCACCCCGTTCCATGGGGACCACGCGCGCACCGGGGGCGGGGGAGCCGCCCGGTCCCCCGGCGCCTGCCCCGGGGGCCACGCTCAGGCGGACCCTCTCCAGGCGGGGGGCCCACACGGCGAAGTCGCCGTGGACGCCCAGGCCGGTGTCCGCGGGGGGCCGGGCGGTGGTCGGGGTGGTGTCCGGTGCGCTCACGCAGGGTGTGTACCCCCCGGTCGGCCCCGTCACCCGCGGGGCCGACCGGCCGGTGGGCGGCGGGCGGCCCCGGGCGGGCCGCGCCCCGGGAGCCGCACCGCAGGCTCCCTGGCGGTGTGGGAGGCCGGGGCGGCGGACGGGTACGCGCCCGGGCGCCGGGAGGGGGCGACGGCGGGGGCCTCGGGCGCCGGCCCGCGGGGCCGTGTCCGACCGGGGTCTCAGGCGCGGGGGCGGTAGACGTGCAGCCGCACCGAGGCGGTGACGGTGAACGGCTCGGGGAGCCCGGCGACGCGGGCGCGCAGTTCCCCGGCTCCGATGTGGCGGGCGCTGGGGCCCATACCCACGACGGTCGCCACGTCCTCGTGGGAGAGCGCCATGGCCAGGCCCAGGCCCTGTGCGCCGACCGGTGCGAAGTGTCCGTGCAGGGACTCCGCCAGGCGCTCGTCCTTGCGCGGGTCCACCTCCAGCAGCCCCAGCGGGGCGCGCAGTTCGACCAGGTGGTCGGCGGCGGGGACGACGACGAGCAGGACGCCGTCGGGGCGCAGCACCCGGTGGAACTCCGCCGCGTTGCGCGGCGCGAACACGTTGAGCACGGCGTGCGCGGAGTCCCCGCGCAGGGGCAGGCCGCGCCAGGCGTCGGCGGTGACGGCGCCGCCGCGCCCGTGTGCGCGCGCGGCCCGGCGGGCGGCCCACTTGGACACGTCCGCGGTCAGCCCCACGGCGCCGGGCAGGGCGTCCAGGACCCGGGTCAGGTAGTGGCCGGTCCCGCCGCCGACGTCGACCACGACCGGGGCGTCGTCGCCGAGCTCGCGTCGCAGCGCGTCGGCGAGGGCGTCACCCACGAAGTCGTAGTGTCCGGCCTGCTGGAAGCGCAGGCGGTCGGCGACCATCTCCTTGCTGTCGCCGGTCCCGGGGGGCGTGGCCCCGGTGAGCAGGCTCGCGTAGCCCTCCCGGGCCACGTTGAAGCTGTGCCCCGCGGCGCAGGCGAGGCCGCGCTCGTCCGGGCGCAGGCCCTCGCCGCAGGCGGGGCAGGCCAGGAGGGCGGCGACGGTGCCGGGCATCCGCAGCCTGGGGCCGGTGTGGTGTGTGGTGTTCGCTTGCGCCATGATCGCCGCTCAGCCTATCCCCTCGCCCGGACCGGGGCGGGGCGGTGGACGGCCGGGGCGGTCCCGGACCCCGCGGCTCCGGCCGGGGTCGGCGGGCGGGTGGGCACGGCGAACCCCGCAGCGGTCCCCCGGCACGGCCCGGGCGGCGGGATCCGCGGCTCCGGCCGGGGCGGGCCCGCGCGATTCCGGCGCGGGGGGCGGAACCACTTCCCGCCGCCGGGTATCTGAGATCGTAGTCACCGTCGACCTCGCAGCCCCCACCCCCTTGAGGCGCCCTCGCCCTCCACCCGCAAGGAGCACGCGTGAAACCCCCTGTCGCGGACCGCTACCGACTCGACGAAGTGATCGCCGCGGGCGGCATGGGAACGGTCTGGCGGGGCCATGACCTGCGCCTGGACAGACCGGTCGCGGTCAAGCTGCTGCGCGACACCGCCTTCCAGGACGCCGAGGGCGCCCGGAGGCGCTTCGAGCGCGAGGCCAGGGCCGCGGCCAGGCTCAGGGGGCCCGGCTTCGCGGAGGTCTACGACCACGGCGAGACGGTCCTGGACGGCGAGAAGCTCGCCTACCTGGTGATGGAGCTGGTCGAGGGGGAGTCCCTCACGGCGCTGCTCAGACGCGAGGGCCCGCTTGTGCCCGACCGGGCCATGGAGATCACCGCCGTGGTCGCCCAGACCCTGCAGACCGTGCACGACGAGGGCATCGTCCACCGCGACATCAAGCCCGGCAACATCCTCATCAACCTGGACGGGGAGGTCAAGCTCGTCGACTTCGGCATCGCCCGGATCAACGACGCCACCTCCCTGACCTCCACCGGCATCGCCCTGGGGACCCTCTCCCACGCCTCGCCCGAACAGCTCGACATGGGCGAGCTCACCTCCCGCACCGACATCTACTCGCTCGGCACGGTCGCCTACCAGTGCCTGGCCGGGAGGCCGCCCTTCGACTCCGCCGACCGCGCCGCCGTCATCGCGGCCCACTTGAACGCCGATCCGCCCCCGCTGCCCGACCACGTCCCCGACCTGGTCGCGCACGTGGTGCTCGTCGCGCTGGAGAAGGACCCGCGCGACCGGTGGGGTTCGGCGCAGGAGTTCGCGGCGGCCTGCCGGGACGCCGCGTCCGGGGACCGAACCGTGCTGACCCGGCGCACGCGCAGCAGGAGGGCGGGCCCCCGGGGGATGTGGTCCTGGCGGGGCGGGTTCGTCGCGATGGCGGTGGCCGCCGCGCTGCTGCTGACCGCGACCCTGGTGTGGTCCCCGCTGACGGGGACGGACGGCTCCCCCACGACCGCGGACGGGGCCGCCGCCGAGGCCCCCGCGCCGACCGGCGGCACGCCCTCCGCCGACGGCGGACCGTCCGCACCCGAAGGGGACCGGGGCCCCGGCGCGACGGCCCCCGCCTCGGACTCCGACGAGGCCCCGGGCGCCTCCGAGCGGGAGGAGGACGACGAGGAGGACGAGGCGGACGGGGGCTCCCCGCGGGACGACGGCGCGCCCTCGGGCGGGAGCGGTTCGGGGGACGGGACCGGAGGCGGTGACGGCGGCGGGTCCGGGGGCGGGGGCGGCGGGTCCGGGGGCGGCGGCGGGTCGGCCCCCACCGGCGGCACCGTGCCCGACGTCGAGGGGATGACGACGCACAGTGCCAGGAGCGTCCTGCGCGAGCGGGGGTTCACCAACGTCCAGGGGCAGTGGCAGACCTGGGGCGAGGGGCAGAACTTCCTCCCCTCCGAATGCGAGGTGCTGTCCCAGACGCCGGCCTCCGGCACGGACCAGGACCTCGACGCACCGGTGCGCCTGACCTACTTCTACTCCCGCGGCCTCCCGGACTGCGGCTTCCCCGTCTTCGGCCGGTAGGCGCCCGCGCGACCGCCCGCGGTCCGGCTCCTCCCGGGGGGCGCCCCCCGGGGAGTGTCGTCGAGCGATGAGCGGCGTCCATGACGTCCGGACCCGAGTTGGGGCAGCCCGGTCGACCAAGGCAACATCTTTGTTCGTTGAGTCCGGTGTCGTGGATCCGAAGGGGTTGTGGCGGATGAGGGTTCTGTTCTTTCCCGATGGCAGCGGGGTGGACGTCTCGGGCGACGCGACGGAGCTCGTCCTCCTGGCCCTCGCCCTCGTCGGGGGGAAGGGCCGCGTGGAGACCACCGCCTCGGCCGAGCCGAGCTTCGGCGGCACCGAACTGGCTTCGGTCGAGGTGGTGGGCGCCGGCGGCCCGGGGGTCGGTGTCAGGGTCGACGTGGAGCGCCGCGTCCTACTCATCGAGGGTGACCGACCCGGCTTGACCGCACTCGCCGACGACGTCCGGTCGATGGCGGGGATGGACGACGGCGGACACCAGCACATCGAGTACTTCCCAGGTCACCACTACCTTGCCGCCAGATCACTGGCCATGGTCGTGAACAGTCCGCACGGGGGCATGCCGGCCCGGTGAACGCCCGATGGCCGCGGTCGGCGGGGGTTCGTGGAAGGTGCCGTCGCGGAGCACGGCGAAGAGGACGGCGGCTCCTCCTCCAGCGGGACACAGCAGAGCGTGGGTCGTGGTGCCCGCCCCGGCCGTCCTCCTTGTCGTGGCAGGCCGGGGAAGCAGGGTCGGCCAGAGCGGCACACGGAGAGGAGGAAGGCCCGTTCGAGCTGCTCGCCCCCGAGGGGCTGTTCACCGCCGATCGAGGAGCCTGGGCTGCGCACGGCCCTCACCGGCGGACCAGCACGGCCACCGGGTAGCGCCGGAGCAGCTCCGCGAGCGGCGCGCACGTGTGCCCGTCGGTGCGCGCGGGCGCGAGGACGCGCCCGGTGAGCCGGTCGGTCCACTCCCCCGGGCCCGCGGGCAGTGCCAGGACGGTGTCCGCCCACCCCCCGCCCGCGGCCAGCCCCAGCGGCAGGCGGGTGGCGACCGCCACCACGTCGGGGTGGCGCGCCCCCCGCGAGGTCCGGGCGAAGGCCACGGCGTGGCCGGCGGCCCGCCCCGAGGCGGTGAGCGGCAGGTAGCCGGCGGGGCGCAGCTCCCGGCGCAGGCGCAGGCAGGTGCGGACCAGGTGGAGCTTGGCCGCGCCGGTCCCGTCCACGGGGGGAAGCCACCCCTCCTCCAGGCGGGCGAGCATGTCGGCGCGGGCCCGGTGGTCCACGGGCCTGCGGTTGTCGGGGTCGACCAGGGACAGGTCCCACAGCTCGGTGCCCTGGTAGACGTCGGGGACCCCGGGGCCCAGCAGCTGCACGGCCTTCTGGCCCAGGGAGTTGCTCCACCCCGCGCCGCGCACCGACTCCACCGCCGAGGCGACCTCCTCCCTCAGGGCGGGGTCGCCCAGGACCCGGCCGGGCCAGGAGCGCACCCGCTCCTCGAAGTCGGCGTCGCGGTCGGTCCAGGAGGTGCCCAGGCGCGCCTCGCGGGCGGCCTTGAGCAGGTACTCGGCCAGGCGGTCCGCCCCGATGGGCCAGGCCCCGACCAGGGTCTGCCAGCCCAGCAGGTTGAGCGCGGGCTCGGGCAGGGCGCACCGCCCGGTCCAGCGGCGCACCGCGCCGGCGAAGGCCTCCGGCGTCTCGGACAGCGCGGCCAGGCGGGCGCGCACGTCCTCGGAGCGCTTGGTGTCGTGCGTGGACAGGGTCGTCATGGTGGCGGGGCGGGAGGCCTCCCGCCGAGCCGCCCCGTCGTGGAACTCACCCGGGTCCACGGCGAAGCGCGAGGGGTCGCCGCCCACCTCGTTCAGGGCCGCGAACCTGGTCCCCCGGTAGAACGCGGTGTTCTCGGTCCCCATCGCCACGACCATGCCGCTGGTCTGCTGGATGCGGCGGGCCGGCTCACCGGAGGGGTCGCCGCGCACCAGCCGGTCGATGTCCTCCAGGTCCGGGGCCAGGTCGGGGCGCCGCCCGCGGGCCCGGTCCACCGCCGCGGCCCAGTCTGCCTCCCCCTCGGGGAGGTAGGAGCGGTACACCCCGAAGGCGCACAGGAGTTCGGCGACGGCCTCCTCGCGTCGGCGGGCCGCCCCCTCGGGGTCCGGATCCGCACGGTCCCCGGCCCGGGGCGGCAGCAGGGCGGCGATGCGCCGCACCTCCGCGCGCAGCAGCACGGTGGCCGCGTGGCGGCGCGCCCCCTCGTCGAGGGCCTGTGCGTCCACCTCCACGCCCTGCTCCCGGGCCAGGTCGGTGAAGGCCGCCTCGCCGGCCGGGTCGACGAACAGCCCGCACACCTCCCGCAGGGCGTCGTAGCCGGTGGTCCCGGCCACCGGCCAGGACTGGGGCAGGCTCTCGCCGGGGGCGAGGACCTTCTCCACCACCACCCACCCGCCGAAGCGCCCGGCGAGCCTGCGCAGGTACCCGCCGGGGTCGCTGAGCCCGTCGACGTGGTCCACCCGCAGCCCGTCGAGCTGGCCCAGCTCCGCCCACCGCAGGATCTCGGCGTGGGTGGCGTCGAACACGCCCGGCTCCTCGACGCGGACGGCGGCCAGCCCGTCCACGTCGAAGAACCTGCGGTAGGTGAGTTCGGAGTCGCCGCGGCGCCAGGACACCAGCCGGTAGTGCTGGCGACCGTGGACGTCGCCGACCCGGTCGCCGGGGGCGTACGTGCCCGGGGCCAGGGGGTAGCGCTTGTCGTGGTAGGCCAGGCACCCGTCGACCACGCGGAGGTCGTCCAGGGCCGAGGCCCCGCCGTCCCCGTCGTCGGCCAGCACAGGCACCAGGACGGGTCCGGCGTCGAAGTCGACGTCGAAGCAGCGCGCGTACACCGACGCCCGCCCGTGTTCGAGCACGTCCCACCACCAGGGGTTGGCGTCGGGCCGGGCGACGGACATGTGGTTGGGCACGATGTCCACGACCACGCCAAGGCCGCGCTCGCGGGCCTTGGCGGCCAGGGCGGCGCGGGCGGCGTCGCCGCCCAGCGCGGGCGAGACCGCGGTGGGGTCGACCACGTCGTAGCCGTGGCCGGACCCGGGCGCGGCGGTCAGGACCGGCGAGAGGTAGAGCGCGCCCACCCCGAGCCGGTCCAGGTGGTCCACCAGACCCGCGGCGTCCTCCAGGGTGAACCCGGGGCTCAGCTGCAGGCGGTAGGTTGACGTCGGAGCGGCGGCCGTGGGCGTGCTGTGCGTGCTCGTCACGCACGTACCCGTGCCCGTGCCGCCCGCGTGTCATGCACGCCCGTCACCGCAGGCGGTGAGCGCCATCCCACACGGGGGCGCTTTGGGGGTGTTGGTCCACCGGTGGTTAAATTCTTCGGCGGTGGACCATCACCAGCGACGACGTGCCGGGAACCGGCCGCGGCGGTGAGACCAGGACCACCGACACCGACGAAGGGGATAGAAGCAGTCGTGCTCCCGTCCAACAAGCACACCAAGACCGGCGCCCCGCGCCACCGCGGCGCCTACCGGGGGGCGGCCTCGGCCGCGCTCGCCGGTCTGCTGCTGGCGACCACCGCATGCGGAAGCGACGACGCGGTCCAGGGAACCGCCCCTCCCGCGGTCCCCGACGACCTGGAGTGCTTCTCCGGAAGCCTGTCGGGCGCCGGGTCCAGCGCCCAGGAGAACGCGATGACGACCTGGATCGCGGGCTACCAGTCGGCGTGCGAGGACGCCCGCGTGTACTACGACTCCATCGGGTCGGGCGGGGGGCGCAACCAGTTCATCGACGGGGCCGTGGCCTTCGCCGGGACCGACGCCGCGATGGACCCCGACGAGAACGGCGACGCCATGGAGCGCTGCGGCGGGACGAACACCATCAACCTGCCCGCGTACGTGGTGGCCATCGCCGTGGTGTTCAACCTCGAGGGCGTGGACTCCCTGAACCTGCGCCCGGACACGATCGCCAAGATCTTCAACCAGGACATCACCCGCTGGGACGACCCGGAGATCGCCGAGGACAACCCCGACGCCGACCTCCCCGACCTGGAGATCACCCAGGTCAACCGCGCCGACGACTCGGGCACCACCGAGAACTTCACCAACTACCTCAGCCAGGCGGCCCCCGACGCCTGGCCGCACGAGGCGGGCGGCCAGTGGCCGATCACCCCGCGCGAGTCGGCGCAGGGCAACAGCGGCATCGCCGACACGGTCCAGCGGGCCGAGGGCTCGATCGGGTACGTGGAGATGTCGCACGTGCACGGGATGTCCACGGCGAACATCGGGGTCGGCGGGGAATTCGTGGAGATCTCCCCCGAGGCCGCCGCCCAGGTGGTCGCCGACTCCCCCCGCCGCGAGGACAACGCCAGCGAGCACGACCTGGCCCTGGACCTGGAGTACGGCACGACCGAGGCGGGCAGCTACCCGCTGGTCCTGGTCAGCTACGAGACCGTGTGCGAGGAGTACCCGGACGCGACCGAGGCGGAGAACGTCAAGTCGTTCCTGCGGTACGTGGTGAGCCCCGAGGGCCAGGAGGCGGCCTCCGCCGAGACCGGCTCCACACCGGTCAACGACACCCTGCGCGAGCAGCTCCTGGCGTCGATCGACGCCGTGGGCGCGCGGGACTGACGCCTCCGCCCGGACGGGGCGGCCCGAGC
>NZ_JBSHDN010000027.1:0-48128 GCF_053616335.1 Nocardiopsis sp. NPDC055824 | reverse complement strand
GCCGGGGCCCGTGCGCCGCCACAGGACCGCCGCCCCCGCCCCCGCACCGGGCTCCGGGCTCCGGGCTCCGGGCTCCGGGCTCCGGGCTCCGGGCTCCGGAAAACGCTTCCTCCGCAACCGGGGGACCGCGAACCGTAATTCCATTCCCTCCCCACAGGGGATTCCCTCTCCCTTCCCGGGGGATTTCCAAGGAAAAGCACCGGAGAAAAAAGGCGGCCACTATTTAAAGTAATGGATCGGAAACAGAAGGTGAGGAACCGAGATCTAGGCCCCCGCCGTATCCAACGACTCATGCGACCGTCCGAAATGTTCCCTATGTTCATTTCCAGGGTGAATGACGATCCACCCCCGGTGCAGAGGAGTAGGCATGAGAATCTGCGGCAGAGATTTCGCGAGAGCAACCCCCCTGTTGGCCGCCGGAGCCGCGGCGACGCTCCTGTCGGCCTGCTCACCCGTGTGGGCCGACCCGGGAGACGGCCCGCCCCCGCCCGACGGCGGCACCGCCTCCCCGACGCAGGGCCCCGGCCCCGGCGCGACCCCGGACCCGAGTGCCCAGCCCAGCACCGGCCCCACCCCCGAACCCAGCTCCAGCCCCTCCCAGGAGCGCACCGCCACCGCCGTCGTCCACCTCCTCGACCAGACCGTCGAGGAGATCGGGCCCCCCGGCGACCCCAGCGGGACCCAGATCCTCAACACCGTCTTCCAGACCGACTTCGTCGGCGACCTCGACGGCAAGGGGTACCACGTCTATCTGGACCTCGTGGACGCCTCCGGCGGCGCGACCAGCGAGGGCGCGGGGAGGTTCGTCGGCTCCCTGAACGGCGTCGAGGGCACCTTCGCGATGGACGCGTGGGGCACCGCCGACGCGGGGGGCGCCATCAGCGCCGAGTGGTGCGTCGTGGACGGGTCCGCGAGCGGCGACCTGGCAGGACTCAGCGGCTGCGGGCAGATCCTCACCGACGGCACCCCGGAAGCCCACGTGACCTTGACCTACACCCTGCCATAACCCCCTGACCTGCCCCTTGACCCCCGGCCGAGCTCTTTTGGTCGGGGGTCGCGCCTTCTTCCGGCCGACAGCGCCTTTACACGGACACGAAAACTGTCAATGGACAAGTGAATGCCGGACTTCCTACTCTGTTACCCACTCCGGTTCGAGGATACGGTCACCGCCTGGTACCCGCCACGTTGGAAAGCAGACGCCGCATGCACCTGTTACTGATCGACAATGCCCGACTCTACGCGGAGCCCCTAGCCCGACGTCTTCGGGGACATGTGGACATCAACGAAGTCACGTTGTGCTCATTAAGAGAAATCAATGACCACACGCATGCGGAGGCGCTCAGATACGACGCCGCCCTGATCAACGCGAGCGCCCCCAACGTCGAGCAGGTGATCTCCTCCCTGTCCAAGGTCCCCCTGGCCGTCATCGCCCTGGGGGTCGAGGAGACCGAGAAACAGGTCATCGGGCTCGCCGAGTCCGGTGCGGCGGGCTACGTACCGCTCAGCGGCGACATCGACGACGTCGTCAGGAGCACGAGGGCCGCCGTCCGCAGGGAGATGCACTGCTCACCGGACATCGCCTTCCAGCTGTGGCGGCACATCGGCCTCATGGCCTCCCAGGCGCCGGAGCAGAAACCCGCCGTCCACCTGACCCGGAGGGAGCAGGAGGTCCTGTCCCTGATCTCCCTGGGGGCGTCGAACCAGCAGATCTCACGCGAGCTCTTCATCGAACTGCGCACCGTCAAGAACCACGTGCACAACATCCTGCGCAAGCTCGGGGCGAAGCGGCGGGGCGAGGCCGCCGCGCGGGCCCACGAGCTCGTCGGCTGGTCGGCGGTCACCCCTTCCGACGCTCAAGGACGACGATCTCGAAACCTGGGTCGTCGAGGCTCATGACCGTGTCCAGCCCCATGCGCCCCTCCACCGCCCGGTGCGCGTTGTAGCCGTCCCACCCCTGCCCCGGCGCCGTGCTCCGCCGGTGCACGCAGACGACGTGGCCGCCGGGCCGCAGGCGGTCCCGGAGGCCCTTCGCGAGGAGCTCGAGGTCGTCGGGGGTGAAGTAGTACAGGAACTCGGAGAGGACCACGAGGTCGAAGGAGGCGTCGGGCAGGTCCCGGGGGAGCACCGACCGGCGCACGCTCACGTGCGGGGAGTCGGCCAGCGCGGCCGTGGCGGCCTCGACCGCCGCGGGCGCGCTGTCCACGGCCAGCAGACGGTCGCAGCGTCCGGCCAGCCCCCGTGTCAGCACCCCGATCGAGCAGGCGGGCTCGTATCCGGAGGCGTAGCGCCTCCGGGGCAGGCTGGCGAGGGTCAGGTCGTACTTCCTGCGCTCGTACCAGCGCACCGACAGGTTCCACGGGTCGGGGGACTCGGTGTAGCGGCCGTCGAAGTAGGACGGGGGGATCGAGTGCTCGTGCGGGGCCGCGTCGTCGCCGTGCCGGCGCGGCCGGGGGCCGGCCCCGCTCACGGGCGCTCCCCGAACAGGTCCGGGTTGGCCCGTGTCCAGTCGAGGTAGTGCCGCAGGCCGTCGGCCAGCGTCGTGCGCGCCTCGAACCCCAGGAGGTCGCGCAGGCGGGCGGTGTCGGCCGCTCCGCCGTCCGGGTCCCCGGCCGGGCGGGGGCCGCGGGTCACCCGGACCCCCGGCACCAGGTCCGCCACGGTCCGGGCGAGCTCCGCGATCGGGGTGGCCCGCCCGGTTCCGACGTTGACGGTGCGCCCGGCCGCTCGGGGCGCGGTCACCGCCTCCGCCGTCGCGGCGGCCACGTCGGTCACCGAGACCATGTCGCGCACCTGCGCGCCGTCCCCGTGGACCACCAGGGGCAGACCGCGCAGCGCCCGCACGCAGAAGATCGCCGCGCACCAGCTGTGGCTGCCCGCCTTGGGCACCTGGTGCGGCCCGTAGACGCTGAAGTAGCGCAGGACGGTGACCGGCACCCCGAACCGGGTCCCGTAGAGCCGCGCCTGGCGCTCCGACCAGCTCTTGGAGTTGGCGTAGAGCATGCCGGGCTCCCCCAGGGGGTCGTCCTCGTGGAACCGGTCGCCCCGCGCCGGGACGTCGCCGTACACCTGGGCGGAGGAGGTCAGGACGACACGCCCCGTGCCGTGCCGCCGGGCCGCCTCCAGGACCACCTGGGTGGCCCTCATGCTGGCGAAGTCGCGGTCGGGCTCCGCCGTGCACGCGGCGACGTCGGCCAGGGCCGCGGCGTGGACCACCGCGTCGCTGCGCGCGACCAGCGGTCCCGTGGTCGCGGCGTCGGTGACGTCCCCCCTGACGACCTTCGCCAGCGCGCCGACGCCGAACCTCTCCGCCTGGTCGAAGGCGTAGGCGTCCAGGGAGTCGAGCACCGTCACCTCCGCGCCCGCCTCCGCCAGGCGTCGCACGACGTGGCTGCCGATGAATCCGGCGCCGCCCGTGACCAGCACGCGCCGTCCGGCGACCGGGTGCGGGGCGCTAGGCATGGAGCCTCCTCAGGAGTGCGGTCGAGGACGCGGTGACGGCCTCGTCGGTGAAGACCGTGCGGCCCCCCAGCCGTTCGACCAGTGCCGATTCGGCTCGCAGGCGCACACAGGGGTTGCGCGCGTAGTCCGGTCCCTTGACGTACACGTCGGGGCGCAGTGCCTCGATGACGCGCATCGGGCTGCTGTCCTCGGCGGCGTGGACGTGGTCGACGGCCTCCAGCGCCGCGATCAGGCCGGTCCGGTCGGCGACACCGTACAGGGGGCGCCCCGGTCCCTTCACGCACGCGGCGTCTGCGCTGACGCTGACGACCAGCAGGTCGGCCAGGGCCGCGGCCTCGTGGAAGTGGTGGACGTGGCCGACGTGGAGCAGGTCGAAGCAGCCGTGGCACAGGGCGGTGCGCAGTCCGGAGGAGCGCGCCCGCTCCCCCAGCCGCCGCAGGCCGTCGAGGTCCTCGGCCTTGTCCGGTCTAGGCGTGCCCATGGCCCACGCTCCCCCGTCCGCCCCCGGTCAGGGCCACCACGGCGGCTGTGCGGCTGCCGACGCCGAGCTTGCCCAGGATGCTCTGCACGTGGTTCTTGACGGTGTGGTGGCGTATCCCCAGCCGGGTGGCGATCTCCCTGTTGGGGAGGCCGACCGCGACGAGGGCCAGCACCTGGGTCTGGCGCCGTGTGAGGCGCCTGCCTCCCAGGGCTCCCCTGCGCACGACGTCGCGCAGGGCGCCGACCAGGCTCTCGGTGCTCTCCTGCGCCGACACGAAGCCGACCGCGCCCGCTTCCAGGCAGTGCAGGACGGCCTCATGGCAGACGCCGGAGCCGATCACCAGGGCGGCGGGGCCGTCCCCGCCCGCGAACCGGCGGATGACCTCGACGCGGCGGGGGTGGGCTGCCTCGACCAGGACGACGTCGACGCCGTCGCAGCTCTGCGGGGGGTCGGCAGCCGCCGAGCTGTCGAGCCCGGCCCGGGAGAGCTCCTCGGCCAGGCTGAGTCCTCTGGCGAGGAACTCGTCCACGACCAGTACGTGGGGGCGGTCAACCATACGCGGGCTCCGTCTCTGTGGGGGTCAGTCCGGACGCGACCAGTTCACGGGGGCTGCTGCGGGGGAAGGAGAGCGAGGCCCGGCGGCAGACGTGGCGTCCGGCGTGGATCGCCGCGGCCCTGAGCGAGGGTTCCCAGTCGGCGCCGGAGGCCCTGGCCACGAGCAGCGCGGCGGTGAACGCCTCCCCCGCGCCGTTGGGGTTGCGGGGCGTCCCGCCGCGGGACAGGGCGGGCTGTCGCAGGCGCCGGTCCCCGGTGCGCAGGACGCTCCCGCCCGCACCGCTGGTGACCGCGACGGCGCCGACGAGGGAGATCTCGGGCAGCGGTGCGAGAAGGTCGAACTCGCGCCGGTTGGCGACCAGGAGGTCGACCGCCCCGAGGAGGTCGGCGCGCCGGCCGGAGGGCATGGCCGCGAGTTCGCGGCACTGGGTGAGGTGGGGGACGAGCACGAGGCGGCGCCCGCGTGCCCGGGCGGCGAGGGTGGAGAGCCGGCTCGGTGAGCAGACGACGAGGACGGTGTCCGGCCGCGGTGCGGCGGCCGGGTCGTGCACCGCTTCCAGGGGAGGCTGCTCCCTGCGGGTGACGGTGACGGACTCCAGGCTAGGCGTGACCAGGGTGACCGTGTGGTCCAGCGGTCCGGTGCCCCGGAGAGGGCCGACGCGGACGCCCTCCGACTCCAGCAGCGACAGCGCCCGGGTGCTGTCCTCCTGGTCCCCGAGGGCGGTGGTGAGCTCCACGTCGGCGCCGAGGCGGCGCAGCGCGAGGGCGAGGCAGGCCCCCGGGCCGCCGGGGGTGCGCTCGTGGCCGGAGGCGGTGAGGCTGACGTCGAAGTCGAGTTCGGAGCCGACCCAGTAGACGTCGTCGGTGTAGGTCCCGCCGACGACGTGGAAGGCGGTCACCGCGCCGCCCCGGCGGCCAGTTCCTCGATGTCGGTGACGAGCGTGTCCAGGGAGGGCAGGGCGAGCATGTCGCGCTGCACCCCCCTGGCCCGCGCCCGGAAGGAGGGGTCGCCCAGCACCTCGCGGCAGGCGTCCGCCACTCGCCCGGCGTCGAGGTGCTCCCAGTCCAGGCGCCGGGCCAGCCCGAGCTCCTCGCACCTGGTGGCGACCAGGTGGTTCTCGGCGATCCAGGGGATCGCGACCATGGGCAGGCCCGCGCGCAGCGCCTCCCTGACGCTGGTGAATCCGGCGTGGGTGACCAGCAGGTCGGCCGTGTCCAGGAGGAGGGGCTGGGCGACGAAGTCCACGACGCGGACGTTGGGCGGGGCCGAGCGGGCGAGATCCTGCGCCCGGCCGCGGCCGACGGCGACGACGGCCTCGCAGGCGACCTCGCCGAGTCCGTCGACGATGGACCGCAGCCGTGTGTCCGCGGCTCTGAACAGGGGCGCCACGGTGCCGAGGCTGGCGTAGACCAGCGGGAGGGAGTGGTCGAGCCCGCCGAGCAGGGGCGGCAGCCGGTCGCCGGGGCGGTCCACCGTGCGGTGCCGGTAGCAGCGCAGCGTGGGGATGGCCGTCTCGGCCGGGTCGTAGCCGGGCGGCATGAGGTGGGCGTGCAGGTGGGCGTAGAGGCGCTCCGCCCGGGGGTCGGGCGGCAGTCCGAGCTGCGCGCGGTGCTCGTCCAGGGGCTGTGCGAGGAGGTCAGGGGCCAGGAACTCGGTGACCCGGCCGACCACGCCGACGGAGGCGTGGGCGATCCCGGCGGCCTCGGCCGCGAGGTAGCCGCCCATGTCGTAGGCCTCGCGCACCACCGCGTCGGCGCCGCCCTCGCGGATGTGGCCGAGCACGTCGCGGGCCGTGGCGAGGGCGCCGTCGCCGGGCAGCCCCTCGGAGACGAGCCGGCGCATCAGGGCGTCGACCTGTTCCGGGGGGATGCGTTCGGAGTCGAAGAGGGGGGCGAGCATGCCGGTGATCCAGTCCTTCCCGGCGGGGAGGAAGGGCAGGCCGTAGTGGTCGACCTCGTCCCGGAAGGACTCGGGGGCGCAGACGGCCACGTCGTGCCCCCGGGCCAGGGCGGTCTCCGCGACCGCGACGAGCGGTCGCAGGTGGGTCTCGACCGGCAGGGTGGTGAACAGGATCCGCATGGCGCCTCTCCGTGGGGACGACGGGCCGGGGGTCCTGTGGGGGACCCCCGGCCCCGGTACAGGGACCGGTGTGCCGGGCCCTCCCCGCGGTCGGGGACGGGTCCGGTGTGGGAAGGGCCCGGCCCGGCGGGCCGGACGCCCGCCCGGCGGCGTCCGCGCGTCCGGGCGGTCGCCCGGTGCGGGCCGCCGGGCGGGGCCGGGGCCGGTTCAGGGGAAGGGCCCTAGTCCACCAGTGCGGTGAGCTCGCTCTCGGTCGTGGTCTTCATGCAGACGACCTGTCCGTCGGCGTCGTACAGCGCGACCTGGCCCTGCTGGACGTAGGGCTGGCCGATCGGCGGGATGGAGGTCAGGTCGCAGTGCATGACAGCCGGCAGGCGGTTGTGCAGGGTGCCCAGGGGGGTGTCCGCCTCGACGTACACCTCCTGGACGCTGCGCACCGGGTCGGTGCCGAAGTTGACCAGGGGGTCGATCTCCAGGCGCCCGAAGGTGGGGCGCATCATCGGGTCGAGCCCGCGGCCCACGCGCAGCCGGACGCGCTCGCCCGGCCACAGCACCTCGCTGGTGCCGACGGCGTCGTAGGTGATGGTCTCCAGGTCCAGCCGCAGGGCGCCGTCCAGGGTCAGCACGGGGTCGTGCAGCCTGATCTCGGACTCCTCGGCCACCAGGGTGATGACCTCCTCTGGGGTGTCCGCGGAGGCGTCCCCCCCGAACTTGAGGGTGATGGTGGTCCGGACCCTCGCCTTGAACCCCAGGCTGCCGTCGCTGAGCTCGCGGCGGGGGATCATGACGTCGACCAGGTGGCTGGTCTTGGAGTGCAGCAGTTCGGCCGCGAGCGCCGGATCGGCGGCCCGCAAGCGGTCCTTCAACGTGTCGGTGGTGGTCATCTCACGCTCCTCGTCGGTGACGAATCAGCATCAACTCCGGTCTGGATCATGCGCGCCACCCCGTCCGGACCGGTTCGGCCAGGTAGGCGTCGATTGCGCGGAGCAGCACCTCCGGGACGGGGACGGGCTCGAAGCCGTCCCCGGACCTCTTCAACCAGGCGAGCTGCTGCTCTCCGCGGGCGACCAGGTCCTGTCGACCGGAGGCCCGCCAGTACTCGAAGGAGAGGGTCATGCGGTTCTGGACGACCTCGCCGACCCGCATCCGCACGCTGACCTCGTCGAAGGCGTAGAGCTCGTCCAGGTAGGAGCACTCGGCCCGGACGGTGACGAGGGCGTGCTCGTGGTCCAGCGAGGAGACGACCTCGGGGGCGGTCCTGCGCAGGAAGAGCTCCCGGCAGTGCCCCTGCCAGCGCAGGAAGTGGGCGAAGTACACGTTGCCCAGCTGGTTGGTCTCGTCGAGGGTGACGACGTGCCGGTACTCGAAGCTCTCAGGCACCGTCGCCTCCCCGGACCGCGACGGCGGCGACGTCGTCGCCGTCGTGGTGGACGGCGACGGTGACCCCGCCGCCGTCCAGGAGGATCCACGGCCCGTCCAGGCTCCTCAGGGTCATGGGGCCGCCGGGGCGGCCGGCGCACTTGCGCAGGGCCTCCGAAGCGGCCCAGACCACGGCCGCGTGCTCGTCGCGCCCGCGCCCGGGGTCGCGGTCGGCGAGGGCGTCGCGCAGGGCGAGCGCCTCGGGGCCGAGGACGTCGTCCCAGCGCACGCGCGCCTCGACCGTGTCGGGCATCCACACCAGGTCCACCCCCACGGGAACGGGGGCGGTGGCGACCATGGTGACCGCACCGCAGTGGGTGACCGACACCTGGTCGCCGGTGGACAGCTCGGGGCGGCCGTCGGGCCGTCCGCGGACCGTGACGCCGGTGCCGAGGAGGCGGTGGACGGCACGGGCGCGCCTGCGCACCTGGGTGTCCCCCCGCTCGACGGCCACCCGCACCCCCGCGACCCCGGTGACCTCGGCCGCCCGGCGGTCCAGGTGCGGGCCGAGGAGTTCGACGCCGACCGGGAGCGGCCCGGGGCCCATGACGTTGAGGGCCAGCCCCTCCCAGCGTTCGAGCACGGCCCCGTCGGCACCGGTCAGCTCCAGGTCGAAGACGTGCCGGCCGCCCTCCGCGTGGCGCTCCCTGGCGTGGAGCAGCGCCGGGGCGGACGCGGTGTCCAGGATCGTGACGCGCTCGGCGCCCACCGGGAGCAGGCGGGTGCCGGGCAGGCACGCCTGGAGCGCGTGCAGGGCCGCGTCGCGGCGCCCCGGGTCGCCCAGGAGCAGGCGGCCGGGAAGGTGGTGGGCGAACCAGGCGCCGCCGGGGCCCTCCTCCAGGTCCGCGACGCAGTCGTAGCCGGTGAGCCGCCGGTAGGCGCCGACGCGGCGCAGGGGGCCGTCCTGGAAGAGGAGGCGCCCGTACAGGTGCTCGTCGGGACGGACCGGCACCGGGGCGTCCGGGACCACGGGGAGCACGACCCGGCGGCCCGTGTCCGGCGTGCCCGGGGGCGGCAGGACCGCGGTGAAGTGGTCCACGGCGAAGCCGGTGGCGGAGCTGCGCAGGACCGTGCGGACGGTGCCGTCGGGCAGGGCGAGCGCGGCCGCCCGGAGGGTGACCTCCTCCCCCCGTCCGACGACCACCGGCGCGGTGAGCCTCAGGTCCTCCAGGACGGGGTGCTCGCGCGTGCCGGTCAGGACGGAGGCCGCCTGCGCCATGGCCTCCATGCCCAGCACCGCGGGCAGGAGCCTGTCCCCCTCGAACTCGTGGTGTTCCAGGTAGGGGTCGGTGTCGGCGCGCAGGACGGTGTCGGCGACGGCCTCGACCCCCGGGACGATCCTGCGGGGGCGTTCGAGGAAGCGGAGCATGGGCAGTTCCGCCTCCTCCGCCCGCAGGGTGGGCGCGTCGCCGTAGCGTCCGGTCACGACGACGCCGCCCGAGACGTCCGGCGAGGCGATGAGCCGGTGGAGCAGGTCGAGTCCGGTGTCGAGCGGGATGGGGTCGATGCCGCGCCGGGCCAGCGCGTCCAGGGTCCCCAGGCGTTCGCCCATCCCGGCTCCCGACCACACCGACCAGTCCACAGCGAGGGCGCGGCAGCCCTCCACGCGGGAGGCGACCTCCTCGGTGAGGGCGCCGAGCCATTCGTTGGCCAGGGCGTAGTGGGCCTCGCCGGGCAGGCCGGTGCGGGCGATGAGGGAGCCGAAGGAGACGAAGAGGCGCAGGGGGCCCGGGTCGAGGGCGTCGAGGAGGTTGAGCAGGCCGGAGACCTTGGGGGCGACGGCGTGTTCGAGTGCACCCGGGTCCAGGTCGGCCAGGGCCGCGGGCTCGTTGGCCCCCGCGCCGTGCAGGACGCCGGTGACCGGGCCGAGCGCGTCGACGGCGGCGTGCACCGCCCGCCTCACCGAGTCGGGGTCGCGCACGTCGGCCCGCTGGTAGGTGTGGTCCACGCCGTCCTCCTCGAACCGGGCGAGGTTGCGCGCCAGTTCGGGGTCGTCCGCGGGGTCGGAGCGCCCCAGGACGGCGATCCGCGCCCCGGTGCGCACGGCGAGGGTGCGCGCGCACTCGGCTCCGATGCCCTTGCCCCCGCCGGTGACGAGGAGGACGTCGCCGGGGCCGGGGAAGCGGTGTCCGGCGGGGGGCTCCGACAGGGGGCGGTGGCGCAGTCGCGGCTCGGTGCGCGTCCCGTCCGGGTGGTGGCGGCACTCGGCGTAGCCGCCGTGCTCGGCCAGGGAGGCGGCCTCGGCCTCGACCAGGTCGGCGGCCCCCGGGGACCGCGCGGGAACGGTGACCACGGCGGCGGGCACGCCGAGTTCGAGGTGGGCGCTGCGGGCGAACCCCGCAGCCGTGGCGTGCGCGGGGCCGTCGTCGTCCTGGACAACGAGGAGGCGCCGGGCCCCGGTGAGGGCCTTGGCCGCCTCGGCGACCAGGTCGAGGCAGGCGAGGGGGTCGTCGTCGCGGGCCGGGCGCAGTACGAGGGTGCCCTCCCCCAGGTTGCGCAGGGCCAGTGCGGCGCCCAGGGCGTCGTCGTCGCGGGCGACGACGTGGGCGCCCCCCGCCCCGCCGTCGGCCGGCGCCGTGCGCGGTCCCCCGGTCCCCGGGCGGAGGGGGCGCACCTCGACGTGGTCGACGGTGAACACGCGCACCCAGGGGGCGACGCCCGCGACGGTGTCGGCCTTCGCGGCTTCCGTCCCGGTGGCCGGGCCCTCCGCCAGGAGTTCGGCGATCTGCGCGATGGTGGCCCCGGAGTGCTCGGTGAGGTGCGCGGGGACGGGCAGCGAGAGCCTCCTGGCCGCCTCGGCGATGAGCTGGGCGACGGTGATGGAGTTCAGGTGCAGGTCGGCGCGCAGCCGGGTGTCCCCGGTGACCGAGGCGAGGGGGAGTTCGGCGCGTTCGGCGACCACGGCCCGGATGACGTCGGCCGGGGCCGCCCCGGCGGCCTCCTCGGCGGTGGCGCCGGGGGCGGGGACGGGGGCGGGCCGGCGCTCGGGCTCGGGCGCCGCGGCGGGCGCGGCCCGTTCGCAGGGGTTGGCGAGGAAGCGCTGGGGCCGGCCGGGGTCGATCGGGCGCAGGAAGCGGTGCTCGTACAGTGCCTCGACGCGTACGTCCCGTCCCAGGGCCCAGGCCGCGGCGGCGCAGCGCAGCAGCCCGCCGATCCCGTCGGAGCCGGCCTCGACGGCGAAGGCCGGGACGCCCCTCCCCCGGGCCAGGTGGGTGAGGACGGTGTCGGGTCCGGCCTCGATCCACAGGTCGGTCCCGGCGGCGGCCTCCATGGCCCGGTCGAAGAGGACGGGGGCGGTGGTCTGGCGGACCAGGTGTTCGCGCAGGTCGGACCCGGGGGCGAGGAGTTCCCCGGTGACGGTGGAGTAGACGGGTCGGCGCGGGGCCGTCACCTCGGCGGCGTCCAGTGCCTTGCGCAGGTCGGCGGCGGCCCCGGCCACGAGCGGCGAGTGGAAGGCGTGGGCGACCGGCAGGCGCAGGCCGTCCAGTTCGCGGACCACCCGGTCGACCGCTGCGGTGCCGCCGGAGACCACCGTGGCCCCGGGGGCGTTGAGGCAGGCGACACCGACGCCGTCGGGCAGGAGCGGCCGCACCCGTTCCTCGGGCATCGCCAGGGCGGCCATGGCCCCGTGGTCCCCGGGCAGGGCGGCCATCGCCCGGCCCCGTTCGCGCACGACGGCCGCCAGGTCGGCCTCGGAGAGGGCGCCCGCCCACGCCAGGGCGGTGAGTTCGCCCAGGCTGTGGCCGACCGCCAGGTCGGCGCGGATGCCCAGGGCCTCCAGCGCCGCGATCGAGGCCAGGGACGCGGCGACGATGCGGGGCTGGGCGACGGAGGTGTCGGCGGCCGGATCGCCCTCGGGCAGGTCCGCCCCCTCGTAGAGGTCGGCGACGGCGGGCAGCCGCCGCGCCAGCGCGCCGCCGGTGCGGCCGGCCGAGGCCGCCTGTCCCGACATCAGCAGGCCGATCCGCGCCCCGTCCCCTCCGGGCGGTGCGGTGAAGACGTCGGGGCCGAGGGTGCGGCGGCCGGCGGCGACCGCGTCCGCGGCCCGCCGCAGGAGGCCGGGGAGCCCGGCGTCCGGCGCGGCGGTGACCGCGGCCCGGTGCGCTCCGCCGCCGCGGGTGCGGGAGAGTTCGGCCGCCAGGTCGGTGTACTGGGCGTAGGACAGCGTGTCGGCCGTGCGGGCGGCGTCCTGGATCCTCTCCCGGAGCTCCTCGGCGGAGTCCGCGGAGAACACGAGGAGCTCGCTCTCCTGGGGGGTGCGTCCCAGGGTGGTGGTGCGCGCGTCCAGGCCGGTGCGCCGGTGGGCGGCCAGCCCCTCGACCACGACGTGGGCGTTGATGCCGCCGAAGCCCATGGAGCTGACCCCGGCCCGCAGGGGCCGGCCCTGCGGCCAGGTCTCGGGTTCGCGGACCGTGCGCAGGCGGGCGCGGTCCCCGGAGAGCTCCTCGACGGGGTCCTCGCACCCGGCGGTGGGCGGGACGACCTGGGTGTGGACCGCCATGACGGCCTTGATGAGGCCGGCCGCGCCCGCGGCGGCCTTCGTGTGGCCGATGAGCGCCTTGACCGAGCCCACGGCGGGCAGCGGCCCGTCGCCGGGTTCCCCGACCAGGCCCGAGAGGGCCTTCAGCTCGGCCCGGTCCCCGATGACGGTGCCGGTGCCGTGCGCCTCGAAGTAGGACACGGTCCGCGCGTGGAAGCCGGCCTCGCGGTAGGCGCGGTCCAGGGCGAGGCGCTGCCCCTCGCTCTCGGGCCTGGTGATGCCGCCGGTGCCGTCCGAGGACACCCCCCAGCCCCGCAGGACCGCGTAGGGGCGCAGCCCCAGGGCCTGGGCGTCCTCCAGCCGGGTCAGGACCACCATGCCGCAGCCCTCGCCCGGCAGGAACCCCGAGGAGCCGCGGTCGAAGACGCGCATGCGGTCGCGGGCCAGGGCGCCCGCCCGGGAGAAGCCCACGAGCTCGAAGGGGTCGATGCTCAGGTCCACCCCGCCGGCGACGACGGTACGGGCTCGGCCCTCGGTGATCTCCCGGCACCCGTGGATGACCGCCAGGAGGGAGGAGGCGCAGGCCCCGTCCACGGTGTACCCGCCGCCGCCGAAGCCGAAGTGCGAGCAGATGCGCCCCGCGATGGTGTTGGACAGGCTGCCGGCGAGCGTGTCGCCGTCCGGCTCGGGGAAGGGTTCCAGGAAGCGGTCGCGCAGGTCGTCCAGGAGGCAGGGGTCGGTCTCCCCGCGCTCGGCCAGCAGGCCGGCGACCACGCGGCGGACGTAGGGCCAGCGGGTCCGGAGCACGTGCGACCGGGTGAACTCGCCGGTCAGGGTGTTGCCCACGAAGACCGACGTGTCCGCCGCGCCCGCGGTCGCGTCCAGGCCTGCGTCGGAGAGCGCCCGGGACGCGGTGTCCAGGGCCAGCCAGTGGGTGAGGTCGGTGGCGCGGTAGGTGGGACCGGCCACCCCGAAGGCGGCGCGGTCGAACTCGTAGCCCTCCAGGACGGCGGCGTGGGTGACCGAGATCCGGTCGGGGTCGGTCCCCGACTCCCCGAGGTAGTCGGCGAGGTCCAGCCGCTCGGCCGGGATGCGCCGGAAGGCGCGCCGCCCGGAGAGCGCGTTGTCCCACAGTTCGGCGGGGGTGGAGGCCCCTCCGTAGGTGCACGCCATGCCCACGATCGCGACGCCGTTCATCGGTCCTTCCCCCACTTCGAGAGTCCGTACAGGTACAGGCCACGGACCGCGCACACGGCCACAAGGGCGAAGAACAGCCCGAAGACGACGTGTGCCGCGGTGAGCGCCCCGTAGAGCCCCGCGACCGAGAGCCCGAAGAACACCTGGTTCCTGGGGCTGGAGGGCGTGGTGGCGGGGTCGGTGACCATGTAGAAGGTGAAGAGCACGAAGGCCAGTCCGGTGACGGGTCCCAGGACGGCGGCGAGGGAGGCGTCCAGGAACACGGCCCGCACGATGCCCTGGAGGGCGAAGCCGCCCAGCCACGCCACGACCAGCCATCCGCGCTTGGTGAGTTTGAAGTTGAGCAGGCTGCCGGTGGTGAGGATGAGGGCCGGCAGGATCCAGTCCCAGGCCCCGGACACGTTCTCCGTGAAGTGGTACGGCGGGGCGATGCCGACCCAGGTGAAGGTGACCAGGGTCGCGGCGATGCCGAAGTTGGAGGGGTTGAGGAAGTGCCGGACTCCCTTGCCCGTGTCGACCCTGAGCACGGTCTTGGAGGCCAGGGCGACGACGACGCCGAAGACGACCGGCCACACCCGCTCCCCCGAGTAGAGGAGCATCCCGACGGCGAGGGCGGTGATGTGGGCGGGCAGCAGGAAGTCGACGAGGGTCCGCGCGCCCCCGAGGAACTTGGGGCGGCGGCCGTTGAGCCGCGCGTCCAGGTACTCCAGTCCCAGTTCCATCGTGTAGGCGGTGGCCAGGGCCGCGAGGGGGACGGCGACCATCGGCTCGAAGCCCAGGTAGGCGTAGCCGAGGATGTTGAGGACCGTGATGGCGACGGCGAAGCGGCGCAGGGCGGTGAGGCGCACGTCGCGTGCGGGCGGCGGCGAGGGGGCGGGGCCGCCGTCCTCGCGGTCGGTCGCTCGTACTCGGAGTTCGGTCATGATCCGCTCCCGCTGCCGGTCTCGGAGATCTCGGCGCCGTCGGTCAGGACGACGGTGTGGCGGCCGGGGGTCAGGACGACCTCGGCCGTGTGGACGCGCCCCCGGTCGTCGCGCCAGGTCAGTTCGACCGGGACGGGGTCCTCGTCCGCGGCTTCGCCGAGGCCGATGACGAGTTCGGGCGCGTGCTTGCCGGAGTGCCCGTTGCCGCCGTCGACCTGGGCGACGTGGACCCTTCCGTCGGGCGCGGTCACGCGGACGGCGGTGCCGACGGCGGGCGTGGTGCCGTGCTCGGCGGGCCGCACGAGGTTGAGCGAGACGGAGGCGCCGGGGTCGGGCGAGTCGTTGCGGTAGAGCACCGAGGTGTCCCACTGGTTGGCGACCGCGATGTCCAGGAGTCCGTCGCCGTCGGTGTCGGCCATGGCCACGCCGCGGCTGACCGTGCTCCGGCCGACGCCCACGTGGTCGCCGATCTCGGCGAAGCGGCCCTGCCCCCCTTCCCGGGCGAAGAAGCTCAGGCCCCCGTCGCCGGACAGGTCGGTCTCGGGGCCGAGGTCGGGCCAGACCCGGGGGTCGGCGAGGAGTTCGTCGTTGACGAGGGCGACCTCCTGGATCTCCGGCCACCGGTTGACCTCCCCGGCGACGAAGCCGGTCGCCTGGACGACCTCCTTGTGGCCGTCGTTGTCGAGGTCGGTGAAGCGGATGTCCCACCCCCATCCGGAGCGGGCGAGGCCGAGCTGCTCGCTGCGGTCGCGGAAGGGCGCCCTGCCCTCGGCGATCAGGCCGTCGTCGTCGGTGTTCATCCAGATGAAGTTGCTCTCGAAGAGGGCGAACTCCTCGGTGATGTTGCTGACGGCCATGTCGAGGCGCCCGTCGCCGTCGAGGTCGCCGAAGTCGATGCCCATGCCCTTGAAGGAGTCCTCCCCCAGGACCTTGGAACCGGCGGTGGTCGGCGTCCAGGTCCCTCCGAGCGCCGTGAACGAGGGGTCGCCCGGCACGGAGTCGTTGCGCAGCAGGACGTCGGGGCCGAAGTCGTTGGAGACGTACAGCTCGGGGAGCATGTCCCCGTCGAGGTCGGCCGCGCCCAGGGCGAGGGTCCAGCCCGTGGACGCCCTGCCCTCCAGGACACCGCCGGCTTCGGTGAAGAGGGGGCCGTCGGGGTCGGTGGAGCCGAGCAGCAGGCGGTTCTCCCCCGCGTTGGCGGCCCGGGACATGGAGTGCTGCATGGTGGGCCGCCCCCCGCCGGAGGTGTCCAGGACCGCCGCGTCGTCGGGGAAGTAGTTGCCGATGACGAGGTCGAGCGTG
The DNA here is from genome assembly GCF_053616335.1 of Nocardiopsis sp. NPDC055824. Taxonomy (NCBI): domain Bacteria; kingdom Bacillati; phylum Actinomycetota; class Actinomycetes; order Streptosporangiales; family Nocardiopsidaceae; genus Nocardiopsis; species Nocardiopsis sp. NPDC055824. Next base: position 32,232 of record NZ_JBSHDN010000027.1, on the reverse strand, counting down.
CCGTCGCCGTCCACGTCGGCGGTGAGGGCCGCGTTGGAGTGCCAGGTCTCGTAGCCGCCGTCCAGGAGTTCGACGGCCTCGTAGGCGTCCGCGGAGGGGGCGTCCCCGCCCGCCATGTGCAGCGAGGGGCTGCGGCCCCAGTAGTAGACGAGCAGGTCCATGCGGCCGTCGGCGTCGGCGTCGACGGGCTGGCAGCCCATCGGGGCCATGGTGTCGTCGTAGGGCAGGTCGCCCGTGTCGAGGGCGAAGGGTGCGTAGCGGGAGGGGCCGGTGGGGGCGGGGGCGACCAAGGCCCGGTCCACGCGGGGGTCCACGTAGCACAGGTCGTTCATGAGCCCGTCGCCGTCCAGGTCGGTGACGGCCACGCCCGCGCCCACGCTGGACATCCACGCCTGGATGCCCTCGTAGTCGGGGTGCAGGTCGCGGTCCTCCCTCATGGGGAGCCCGGGGGGCGGTTCGAGTTCCAGGGGGGTGAAGGAGAAGGCGGAGGCCAGGGCGTCCACCTCGTCCGCGCCGGGTTCGGGCACCCGTGCGACGAGGAAGGCGGCGGCGACCAGGAGCAGGGCGACGCCCTTGGCCGCGTGTGCGCGCAGGGGCCGGCGGGGGGACCGTGTCCGCTCAGAGGGCACTGGGGACCCCCTCCGTCAGCCGGGCGGCCACCCGCGACCGCCACACCGCGTAGGCGGGCGTCCCGGTCCGGGGCGCGTCACGGCCCCACGGCGGGAGTGCGGCCCGTTCCTCGTCGGTCACCTCCGCCGCGTCCCGGGAGCCGAGGCCCGCCAGGGTCCGCACCGCCGACTCGGAGTCCGGCGCGACCGGTCCGAGGGTCACCAGGGCCTTGGCCGCGAACGCGGCTCCCTGGGCCAGGGCGGGTGCGTGGACCCCGGCTGCGTCGAGGAGCCGGCGGGCCCGGTCCGGTGCGGCCCCGGTGAAGGCGGCCGCCAGGGCGACACCGCTCCACAGGTCGCCGTGGAACCCGTGTGGGGCCCGGCCGACGGAGCGGGCGATCCGCTCCGGTTCGGCGCAGCGCGCGAACCACAGGGCGCGGCCCGCCCCCTGCGCGGTGGCGTGGCGGACGTATCCGGGCAGCGGCGCGCTCAGCCGCCGGTCGGCGCCGCCGAAGAACACCTGGTGGAAGCCGTATCCGTCCCAGGCGAGCCAGCCCAGGAGGGGGTCGAGCTGGCGCAGGACCGGCCTCCAGAGCACGCGCGGCAGGCGGGCCAGGGCCCAGCCCGCGCCGACGTGCGCCGTGTAGGGGCTGCGGCGGGCGCGCCCGTGGAGCATGCGGGAGAAGTCGGTGCGGCGCGGGAGGCTGAGCGCGTCGGTCAGGCACAGGGCCATGGCCGCCCCCTCGTAGACGAAGCCCGCGTCGGGGCCGTGCTGCTCGGGGAAGGTCTCCGGGGCCCGGGCAGGGTCGTCGAGCGCCGTGCCGTAGCCCCGGTGGAACGCCGCGCCGGCGGCCTCCAGGCGGGCCACCGTCCCCGCCTCCCCCCGGTCGAACCCGCGGGAGGCGAATGTCGTCTCCTCGAGGGGGAATTGCAACACGGATCGGAAGTTCGTTCTCGCCCGGCCTAGGTACATGACCACCGCCCCTGGTTGTATCGCACCCGACGAATCTACGGTCCTTCGCAATTCGTCCCAATAGGAAGGAGGTACCGAATCGAATACAACCGGTACCAGAAAGGTACCGTCCGCAAAATCTGGTCGCACAACGCATACCGAAGAACAGCTATAAAAAACGGATGATCGCCATTGTGGGAGCGGGGCTGGCGGGGCTCGCCTGCGCCGACGAGCTGACACGGGCCGGGCACGAGGTGACGGTGTACGAGGCCTCCGACCGGGTCGGCGGCCGCTGCTGGACGGTCGACGCCTTCGGGGGCCGCACCGTCGAGCGCGGCGCCCAGCTGATCGACTCGGGGGACACCCGGCTGCTGCGGCTCCTGGACCGCCTCGGCCTGGACACGGTCGACCTGCACGCCTCGGGGGACGCGGGGGCCGGGCCCCTGCTGTGGATCGGCGGGGCGCCCTACCCGTTGGAGGAGGCCGACGCGGAGTACCGCGAGCTGGACCCGGTCGTGCGCGCCGACCGGCAGGCGGCGGGCCCCGCGCCGGGCCGCGGCCGCATGACCCCCCGCGCCCTGGAACTGGACGCCATGTCCGTCGAGGACTACCTCGGACGCACGGTCCCCGGCACCCGCCTGGCCCGCCTCCTCGGGACCGCCTACGCCTGGGAGCTGGGGGCCGACGCCGCCGAGCTGAGCGCGCTCCACCTGGTCACCCTGCTCGGCGCCAACCCTCCCGGCGAGTTCGGGCTCTTCGGTCCGGCCGACGCCCGGTACGCCGTGCGGGGCGGGACCGGGCGCGTGGCCGAGCTGCTCGCGGACCGGCTGCCCGGCCGGGTCAGGCTCGGCCACGAACTGGTCGCCCTGCGCAGGGACGGGGCCGGCCGCACCGTCCTGGTCCTGGACCGGGACGGGGGGGTCTTCGAGGCCCGGCCGGACCGCACCGTCCTGACCGTCCCCTTCTCCGTCCTCGCGGCGCGCGTGGACCTGTCCGGGGCGGAGTTCGGACCGGACCGCATGCGCGCCGTCCGGGAGCTGGGGATGGGCTCGGCGGTGCGCACGCACCTGGAGTTCACGGGGAGGCCGTGGACCTCGGTCGGCTGCAACGGGGCGGCCGTCTCCGACGGCGGCTTCCAGTCGTGCTGGGACGAGACCCTGGGCCTTCCGGGGGACGGGGGGCCGGCCGTGCTGGTCAACCTGCGCACCGGGCGGGTCCCCGCCGCCGACCCCGCGGCGATCGCGGACCGGTTCCTGGCCGAGTTCGATTCGCTGGTTCCGGGCGTGGCCTCGTCATGGACCGGACGCGCCGTTACCTGGGACTGGTCGGCGCATCCGTGGTCGCTCGGTTCGTACGCGTTCTACCGACCGGGCCAGTTCGCCTCCCTGGCCGGTATCGAAGCACTTCCGGAAGGCGACTGCCATTTCGCCGGAGAGCATACCAGTCCACACGACAGCGGCATGAACGGAGCAATATCAAGCGGAGTCCGCGCGGCACAAGAGATCATGGGTACCACCTAGGTACCAGAAGTGCCGAATGGACTTTCCAGGGCCGGATTGGATAATGTCTGGCCGGTGCCGGCCCGGCGTTCGGCCCCGATGCCGCGCGCACGGGAGAAACAGGGAAAGAGGAGAACATGAGCGAAGAATTCAGCCCGACCCTCGTCATCATCAACCTCCCGGTCAAGGACCTGGAGGCGGCGACCGCGTGGTACACGAAGGTGCTGGGCCACGGCCCCTCCGGGGAGCCCTCCCCCACCGACGTGGAGTTCGACCTGCGCGAGGGCGTGAGCCTGCTCCTGACCACGGGCGACGAGGAGGCCGAGGCGGCCGGGGCCAAGGTCCTGTTCGGGGTCGAGGACCTGGACGCCGAGAAGAAGCGCCTGGCCTCGGTGAACGTCGAGTGCGGCGAGCGCCAGGAGATCCCGGACGCCCTGGCCTGGTTCGACTTCAAGAGCCCCGAGGACCACCGCCTGAGCCTGGTGCAGATGCTGGGCTGACCCGGCGGTCACAGGTCCCCGGCGGGGGCGGTCCGAGCCCGGACCGCCCCCGTCGGCGTTCGGGGACCGGTCGCGGAGGACTCCGGGGCCGGTCCCGGATACGGGGCGGTTGTGGTACCTATTCCCTATGGAGGAGGGCGTCCCGCCACCCTAGTGTCACGGTATGAGCGATAAGCGGACCGGCCGGAACGAAAAGGCCGATTACGGCGATGGAATAGCCGACGTATTCGACACCTGGTATGGCGAGGAAAGCGACTCCGACTGCCTGTCCGCCCTGAGCAAACTCGCCGACGGCGGCCCCGTCCTCGAACTGGGCGTCGGAACGGGCCGGGTGGCGGTGCCCCTCGCGGCGTCGGGGCTGGCGGTCACGGGGGTGGAGTCCTCGCGGGAGATGATCGACCGCCTGGCCGGCAAGCCGGGCGCCGAGCGGGTCGCCGTCGTCGAGGGCGACCTGGCCGACGTCCCCGTGGACGGCGAGTTCTCCCTGGTGACGTGCGTCGACAACACCCTGTTCCTCCTGGAGTCCCAGGCCGAGCAGGTGCGCTGCTTCACCAACGTCGCGCGCCACCTGCGCCCGGGCGGCGTCTTCGTGGTGGAGGTGCCTGCCCGCGTCCCCCGGATGGACGAGGACGAGCAGCAGGGCGTGTTCGTCGAACACGTCGGCGCCGAGCGGGTCGGCCTGTGGGTCGTGGAGCACGACCGCGCCGGGCAGCGCATGTTCATGCAGCAGATCTCCTTCGAGAACGGGAGCGTGCGCCTGCTCCCGGTCCCGGTCCGCTACGCCTGGCCGGCCGAGCTCGACCTCATGGCACAGATCGCCGGCCTGCGCCTGCGCCACCGGTGGAGCGGCTGGGACGGCGCGGCCTTCACCTCCCAGAGCGTGCACAACGTGTCCGTCTACGAGCGAATCGAGGACCACGTTGACCTCCCCTGACGCGTTCCCGCTGTGGAACAGCACCTCCATGGAGGCGTTCCTGTCCTACCTGGAGCCCGACGAGATGATCGTGGAGGGCGACGGGGTACGGGTGCGCGACGCCGCGGGCCGCTGGTACCTCGACGCCAGGTCCGGGTTCTGGAACGTGACCCTCGGCTACGGGCACCCCGGCCTGGTCGAGGCCGTGCGCGAACAGGTCGGCCGCCTCCCCTACGGCAACATGTGGGGATACGGCCGCCCGGCGCAGATCGCCGTGGAGTGCGCCGAGGCCCTCGTCCGGGTCCTTCCGGAGGGAATCGACCACGTCCGCTTCCAGAGCAACGGCGCCCAGGCCGTGGAGACCGCGGTCCTGCTCTCCCGCCACCTGCGCCTGCTGGAGGGCGAGCCGCACCGCACGGCGGTGGTGGGCCTGTGGGGGGGCTTCCACGGCTTCGGACCGGGCGCCAGCGCCGTCACCGGGCTGTCCTACCTCCACCACCACGCCGGCCCCCTGCTCCCCGACGTCATCCACACGCGGGCGCCCCACGGCGAGGACGCCGCGCCGGCGGACATGGCGCGCGCGCTGGAGCTCCTGGAGGACCACGGCCCCGACCGCGTGAGCGCGATCATCGTGGAACCCGTCATCGGCGAGGGGGGCCACGTCCTGACCCGCGGCCAGGCCGCGGAGCTGTCGGCCTTCTGCCGCGCCCACGGGATCCACCTGGTGGTCGACGAGGTGACCACCGGCATGGGGCGGACCGGCGACTACACCCGCAGCGCCCAACTGGGTCTGGACCCGGACATCCTCCTCCTCGGCAAGGGCCTCACCAGCGGATACGCCGGGCTCTCCGCCGTCTGCCTGGGGGAGCGGGTCCACCGCGCCCTGCTCGCCGCCCCGGTGGAGAGGTTCTTCGCCACGGGCTCCACCCACGACGGGCACCCCGTCGCGCTGAGCGCGGCCCTGGCCGTCCTGCGGGCGCTGGAGGACGGCAAGGTGTTCGCGAACGTGGCCGCCCAGGGCGACCGGCTCCGCACCGGACTGCTGGACCTGGCACGCCGCCGCCCGGCGGTGTCCGCCGTCCGGGGCACCGGGCTGATGTACGTGGTGGAGTTCGCCGGCGCCGCGGCCCAGGACCCGTGGTTCGTCAACAAGGCGCGCCTGGCGCTGGAGGAGCGGGGCGTGCTGGTGTCGGTGCTCAACGCCGTCCCGGCCCTCATGGTCATCCCCCCGCTGGTCTTCGGGGACGGCGACGTCGACGAACTGCTCGCGGCGTTCGACGGGGCCCTGGAGGCCCTCGCCTCGGGGTGGGCGCCCGCCGACGAGACGAAGGGCTTCGTCTGAGGCGGCGCCCGCCGGCCGGGAACCGGCCCGCACGACGACTGGAGGTCCTTCCTTGCCTCTGCTCCTCCTCTGGGACATCGACCACACGCTCGTCACGACCACCCGGTTCGACCGGCGCGCGTACCTGGCCGTCGCGACCCGGCTGCTGGGGACGGCCGACCCCGTCCTGCCGCCGTCGGGAGCGGGCAGAACCGAACCGCACACGATGGCCGAGACCCTGCGGCTCAACGGGGCCGACCCCGGAGGCCCCCTGGTCGGGCGCGCGCTGGAGCTGTTCGGGGACCTGGTGGCGGGCGACCCCGGGGGCCTTCGCGCCCAGGGGCGCGTCCTGCCCGGGGCCCGGGAGGCCATGGCCGCGGCGGCGGCCCTGCCCGGGGTCCGGGTCGGGGTCGCCACCGGCAACCTGCGCTCCGTCGCCCGCGCCAAACTGGCAGCCTTCGGCCTCGACCGGCACGTGGAGTGGGGGTGCGGAGGCTACGGCGACACCGCCGCGACCAAGGCCGGGGTGGTCCTCCGGGCGCGGCACGCGGCCGGGCTCCGCGCCGGGCGGGAGTTCCCTGCCGGGGAGACCCTCCTGGTCGGGGACTCCCCGGCCGACGCCGCGGTGGCGGCGGCCGGCCACGCGCGCGTGCTCGGCGTGGCGACCGGCCGGGCCGACGCCGGCGCCCTGGCCCGCGCGGGGGCGGACGCCGTCCTGGCCGACCTGTGCGACACCCGCGCGTTCACCGCGGCCGTGCTGTCCTTCGCTCGCGACCGGGTCCCGCGGGGAACCGCCCCGCCGGAGGCCCCGGGAGCCTGACACCCGCCGGGGGCGGTGCACCCCGCCCCCGGCCCCGCGGGCGTACCGTCCGCGACCGCCCCGCACCCCGTCCGACCACACACCCGAGGAGTCCCCATGGCAGCCCGACCGGACCCGACCACGCGCCACCGCGGCGGCCTGCTGGCCACCGTGAACAGCGACCGCCACAGGACGGCACTGTGGGTGTTCATGGCGGTCGTGGTCGCCCACTGGGCCGAACACCTGGTCCAGGCCGCGCAGATCTACGTCCTGGACTGGCCCGTGCCGGAGGCGCGGGGCGTGCTGGGCATCCCCTTTCCGTGGCTGGTCACCTCCGAGTGGATGCACTACGGCTACGCCCTGATCATGCTGGTCGGGCTGTTCCTGCTCCTGCCGGGGTTCTCCGGGCGCTCCCGCTCCTGGTGGCTCGCCTCCCTCTGGATCCAGGTGTGGCACCACCTGGAACACCTGCTCCTGCTGCTCCAGGCCCTGTCGGGGTCGCACCTGGGCGGAGGGGCCGCGCCGATGAGCCTCATCCAGTTCGTGGTGCCCCGGGTGGAGCTCCACCTGCTGTACAACGCCCTGGTGTTCGCGCCGATGGTCGTGGCGATGTACCTGCACACGCATCCGCGCCCGGACGAGGCGGCGGCGATGTCGTGCGGCTGCGCCGCGGCGCGGGAGGGGGACCCGGTCCGGTGACGCGGCGGGTCGGGAGGGGGCCGGGCCCCTTCGATGTGGTGGTCCTCCTCCTCGCGGTGCTCCTGGTCTGGCTGGGGGCCACCAGCGTGGAGCGGGTCGCGCGGGCTGCCTCGGCAGACGGCGAGCCGGGCACGTTCACCGCGTCCCGGGTGGAGTGCGTGAGCCACCTCGGCCACGAGTCCTGCACCTGCTACGGCACACACCTGCCCGGCGACGGCGGGGCGGCGCGCGAGGACGTCTACCTGCACGGCGCCGACCGGGCCTCCTGTGTCGCCGGCGCCGCCACCCCCTCCTTCGACGTCGGCTCGGCCACACGCGTGTACGGACCCGAGGGGTCGCGCGAGTGGCTGTTCACGGCGGGGATGATCCTGGCCGGAGCCGCCCTGGGCGTGTGGGCGTCGCGGCCGTGGTGGCCGCGGCGCGGGAGACCGGCCTGACCGGGGCCCGGGCGGCCGGGCGGCGCGTGTCCGACCGGGGCGCCCCCGACGAAAGTCGGTTCGAAGGCCCGTCGGCTCCTCCGGCGGGGGGAGGCGCGCACGGAGCGGCCGACATTAGCCTGCGGAGGACTCCCGCCGTTCGACCGCGGACGGCGGGCCCCGTACAGAGCCATGTGAGTGGAGAACACCCGTGCCCCTTGCCCGAAGCGCCGCGCTGGCCGCAGCCTCCGGACTGTTGCTCACCGCCTCGGCCGCCCCCGCCTCGGCCGCCCCCGGCCCGGAACCGGAGTGGCGGCTGTGCTCCGAGGTCGCCCGGGGGTGGGACGAGAGCGACGACCGCACCCTGTGCGCCACCGTTCCGGTGCCCCTGGACCACGGGGATCCCGACGGGCGCACGATCGACATAGCGGTGACCCGTGTGCCCGCCACCGGGGAGAACGCCTATCCCATCCTGTTCAACCCCGGCGGCCCGGGGCATCAGGGCGTGACCATGCCCGGGCACATCCTCGACAGCGAGGCCGCGGACCTGGCGCTGGGCCACGACCTCGTGGGCTTCGATCCGCGCGGCGTGGGCTACAGCAACGCCGTGGAGTGCGATATGGGGGGAGCCGACCCCGACCCCGGCCTGAGTGACGAGGAGAGTGCACGGCGCGTCGCCGAGGAGCAGAGCCGGATCAACCGCGAATGTCATGCCCACGACCCCGAGCTGGTGGCCTCGCTGACCGCGGAGAACGTGGCCCGGGACATGGATCTGATCCGTGAGGCACTGGGAGCGGAGACGATCGGTTACTACGGGGTGTCCTGGGGAACCCTGCTCGGCGCCGCCTACAGGTCGATGTACGACGACCGGGTCGAGGCCATGCTCCTGGACTCGGTGATGTCGCCCGAGGCCAGTGTCACCGTGTTGGACGAGGGGCAGGCCATGGCGGCCCAGGCCGCGTTCCACCGCTTCACCGACTGGGTGGCCGAGCACGACGGCCACTACGGCCTCGGCACGGAGGCCGACCGCATCCGGGACGAGGTGTACGGACTACGGGAAGAACTGACCGAAGAGCCCCGCACCGGCCCCGACGGGACGGTCGCCGACGGCGGCACCGTGACCGCCCTGCTGGCCACCCCCGAACGTGAATGGCCCGCCAACGCCCGCTCCCTCACCACGCTCCTCGACGGAGGCGTGCCCGAGTGGGGGGTTCGCAACGGGCCCGTCCCCGGCGCCGGTTGGGACGCCGAACCCAGCGGTTTCGACGCCTTCGCGCAGGTGTCGCTGCTGTGCAACGACTCCGACAGCCCGCGTGACTTCGACCAGGTGTGGCAGAACCGGTTGGAACGGGCCGAGCGGTACCCCGTCATGGGCACCCTGGGCTTCTACGAGCACTCCTGTGTCGGGTGGCCCGAGGAGGGTGTGAAACCGGATCTGCGCCGCGGGGACAGCCCCCTGCAGCTGGTGGGCCACGTCGACGAGATGGTCACCCCGCACGTCTGGGCCCTGGACATGGGGCGGGCCGTCGGCGGAGAGGTCATGAGTGTGGAGGACGACGGGCACGGAACCCTCTCCGACCTGGACTGCGCCGCGGCGGCCGTCGACTTCTTCACCACCGGGCAGGCCACCACGCAGACGTGTCCGGGACCGCCCGCGCCGACCCCCTGGGACTGAGTCCGTGTCCGCCCACGGCGGTGCGCCGCCGTGGGCCCGGACCGGCGCCCTGAGGACCCCACCGTGCGCGGTCCGGAAGCACTCCTCGGTAGCCCACCGTGCCCCGGCCGCCCGCACGGGTTCTTCGCACGGGGCGTGTCCTGGCTGCGGAACGGACGCAGTACGCGAGTTCATGACAGCGCGACCTGTCGCTGCGGTGCTAGGCGCAGCGCGGGCACACGCCCGAGAGCTCGAAGGAGTAGTCCAGGGACTCGAACCCGCTGTCGCGCCGCACGCGGTCGGCGACCGCCGCCAGTTCGTCCGCCTGCGCGACGTCCTCCACCCGGCCGCAGACGCGGCACAGCAGGTGGTGGTGGCGGAAGGAGGTCCTGCACAGACGGTAGAGGCGCTCTCCGCCGGTTGAGTGGAGGGTGTCGAGGACGCCCTCCTGGGCCAGCCGGTGGAGGGTGCGGTAGACGGTGGACAGGCTGGGCGGCCCGGGGCCGCTCGAACGCCTCCCGCCGAGGGCGGCGTGGATCTCCTGGCAGCTGCGGAAGTGCGTGCTCCGGTCCAGCGCACCGAGGACGACGTCGTCGTACTGGGACACCCTGGGCATCTCAGCCGACCGCCCGGGGGCTTCTCGCGGCGGGGGGCACGCTCGCGGGTCCCGGCGTCCTGCGCCGTAGCTCCCTTGCTCCGGTCACGTCACGGTCCTCCGGTCCTGTGACACAGACTGTATGGAAATGATTTTCATAACCGTACCATGACCGCGCCCGTACCCCCTCAAAACCCCCGCCGTAGGCGCACTTGACGTCTCCCGGGGGCGGCCGTCCCCGGTCGCGTCCGCCGGCGGACGTACGCGGCCTCCCGGAACATGCCAGGGGCCGGGCCGTGCCCACGGACCCCACCGCCCGGGACGGACGCCCCGGGCCGGTGTCAGGCTCCGAAGGAGGTCAGCGCCCCCCGGTCGTCGAACCCCGCGCCCGGCGCCCAGGCGATCTCCCAGCGGTTGCCCTCGGGGTCCGCGACGTAGGCGGACCGCCCTCCCCAGGGGCGCTCCACCGGTTCGGCCACGACCGCGGCGCCGGCCCGGACCGCGGCCGCGAACGACTCGTCCACCTGCTCGGGGCCGTCCACGTTGCAGGCGAGGGTGAACCCGGACCACCCGGCCGGGGCGGGGGCCCCGTCCGCCGCCTCGGCGGCCAGGTCCTCCAGGGGGTACAGGGACAGCAGCACCCCGCCCAGGAGGAAGCCCGACCAGCCGTCACCGCTGGACTCCACCTCCTCCCATCCCAGGGCCCGGTAGAACCGGCGGAGCCCGGGCATGTCGCGGGCGCCGAGTGTCACCACGGTCAGACGCGCAGGAATGTCGGTCATGCCCGGAGACTAACGCGGCGGGGCCGTGCGCGTCCTCCACGACGGGGCGCCCTTCCCCGGGCGGTCCGCGCCGGAGGGTGTCCGCGTGAAGCGGGGCGGGGACCGGACCCGTCGGCCGCGGCCGGTGCCGACGACGCGGAAGCGGTTGCCCTCGGGGGGCGGTGAGCACGACGAGGCCCGGGTCGTCCGGACAGAGGGCCCGGTCGACGCGTTCGGCGCTCCGGCCCGGGATTCGCGGCCCGCCCCCTCCACATCGAGATGTTCTCAGCATCCAGATTTTATGAGTATCCTGATGGCGTTGGCACGGAGGAAGGGGTGGTGATGGTCCGACAGGATCGGGCACGGCGGCGGGGGCCCGCCCGCACGAGCGCGGCGAAGGCGCGGCCCGCGGGACACGGCCGGAGGACCGGCGGCGCACGGCCCCGGGCGGTCCGCACATGAGCGGCCCCGCGATGACCGGCGCCGACCTGCTGGTGCTGCACGCCCTGCGCTGCGGCGGCCACTCCGGGCCCTCCCGCGTGGCCGCGACCACGGGCCTGGCCGCATCCGAGGCCGAGTCCGAACTGATCGACCTGGCGGTCGCCGGCCTGGTGACCCGCACGGCCGGCGACTTCGGCGGGTGGAGCCTGACGGAGGCCGGCCGCGCGGCGGACGCCGAGCGGATCACCTGGGAGCTGGAGGCTGCCGGCGCCCGCACCGCCGTGACGGCGGCCTACGAGGACTTCCTCGTGCTCAACCCCGAACTGCTCGACCTCTGCACGGCCTGGCAGCTGCGGTCCGTCGACGGCGTCATGACCGTCAACGACCACGGCGACCCGTCCTACGACGCCCGCGTCCTGGCCGCGTTCGCCGGGTTGGACCGGCGGGCCTCCGCCGTCTGCGCCGACCTGGCCGCCGCGCTGCCCCGGTTCGGCCGCTACCGGACCCGCCTCGCCGGGGCCCTCGAACGCGCCCGGGCCGGAGCCCTGGAGCACGTGACCGACACCACCGCGTCCTACCACACCGTGTGGGCCGAGCTCCACGAGGACCTGCTCGCCACCCTGGGGATCCCCCGATGAGGTGGGTGCGCCCCCTCTCGGCGGGGACCCGGGGGACGGCGCGGACACTGGGCGCCAAGGCGCACGGCCTGGTGCTCCTGCACCGCCTCGGCCTGCGGGTGCCCCCGGCGTTCGTCGTCACCACGCAGGCATGCCGCGCCTTCCTGCGCGACGGGCGCCTCCCCGAGGGCCTGGACGGGGAGCTCGCGGCCGCCGTGGGCGGCCTCGAAGCCGCCACGGGTCGCCGCTTCGGCGGGCCGCGGCTGCCGTTGGCGGTGTCCGTGCGCTCCGGGGCCGGTGTGTCGATGCCCGGCATGATGGACACGGTCCTCAACCTCGGCCTCACGGACGGGGCCGCCGCCGGGCTGGCCGCCGAGACGGGCGACCCCCGGTTCGCGCTGGGCTCGCGGCTGCGGTTCCTGTCCACCCTCGCCTCCGCGCTCACGGACGCGGACGGCGCCGGCACCGCCCCCGGCGGAGCCCCCGCGCAGGGGGACACCGACGACGGGGAGGCCGACCCCGCCGGTGCGATCGCGGAGCTCCAGGAACGTATCGGGCGGCGCCTGGGCCGGCCGGTCCCCGACGAGGCGGCCGCGCAGCTGGAGCTGGCGGTGGGGGCCGTGTTCTCCTCCTGGGAGTCCCCGCGCGCACGCACCTACCGCGACCTGCACGGCATCCCGCACAACCTGGGCACCGCCGTGGTCGTGCAGGCGATGGTGTTCGGCAACCGCGACGGTCGCAGCGGCAGCGGGGTCGCGTTCAGCCGCGATCCCGACACCGGTGGGAACGCCCCCTTCGGCGAGGTCCTGTGCGGCCGCCAGGGCGATGACGTCGTCTCCGGCAGGGCGGCGACCCGGCCCCTGCGCGAACTCGCCGACCGGGAGCCGGCCGTGTGGGCGGGCCTGCTCGACGCCCTGGGCCGGATCGAGGAGCACTACCGGGACGCGTGCTACGTCGAGTTCACCTTCCAGTCCGGCGAACTGTGGCTGCTGCAGGTCCGGCCGGGCCGGTTCGTCGGGGCCGCAGCCGTGCGCGTGGCCACCGAACTCGCGGACGAGGGCGCGATCGGACGCCGCGAGGCGCTGCTCAGGGTCTCGCCGCACCACCTGCGGCACGTGCGCACGCCACGGCTGGACCCGGCCGGGGAGGCCGACGTGCTGGCCCGGGGGCTGGGCGCGTGTCCCGGGATCGCTGTCGGCGGGGTGGCCACCACCTCCGAGGCGGCGGTGCGCATGGCCGCGGACGGACCGGTGGTCCTCGTGCGTCCGGAGACCTCCCCGCACGACATGCGCGGCCTGGCCGCCGCCGCGGGGGTCGTCACCGCGCGCGGGGGTCCGGCCAGCCACGCCGCGGTCGTCGCGCGCGCGATGGGCAAGCCGGCCGTCGTAGGGGTCGCCGGCCTGTCCGTGGGAGCCGATTGGATGGAGGTCGGTGGACGCACGCTGGGCGAGGGCAGCGTCGTCACCGTCGACGGCACGGGCGGCGAGGTCGCCCTCGGGCGCCCCCGCATCATCGTGACCGCGGCCGACGAGCACCTCCACCGGCTGCTCGCGTGGGCCGACGACGTGTCGGGGGACCGCTCCGGAGGCGACGAGGCCGACCGCCTCGAAGCCGCCCGTGCCGTGCTCGGGCGCGGCCGGCGCCGCGGCTGAGACCGTTCGCGCCGTCCGGCGGCAGGGCCGCCCACGGGGCGGTCCGCACCGGCCGCCGCACCGCCCCGTCCCCCCGGCCGGGAACTTGGTAGGGTGCGCTGGTCGCACCGCGCGAAGAGGTGCGGCGCCGCTCGAGGGAGAGGGGCCCGGCGGGGATGCAGGCGTCGAAGGTCTCGCACGCGATGGCCGCGGCCGTGTCGGTCGCCTCGTCACTCGGCCTGGCGACGGACGACGCGATCGTCCTCCACGACTCGAACAAGCTCACCCTGCGGCTGCTGCCCTGCGACGTGCTGGCCCGGGTGGCGCCTGCGGCGGACCAGGTCGCGCAGTTCGAGGTCGACCTCTCCCTGCGCCTCGTCGGCTCCGGGTGCCCCGTGGCAGCGCTCGACCCCCGGGTGGAGCCGCGTGTCCACGAGCGCGACGGCTTCGTGGTCACGCTCTGGACCTACTACGAGCCCGTGGCGCCCCGTGAGGTCCCGCCGGCCGACTATGCCGCCGCGCTCGGGCGGCTGCACGCCGGCATGCGCGGGCTCGACGTCCCGGCTCCGCACTTCACGGACCGGGTCGAAGAGGCCCGGCGGCTCGTGGCCGACCGCGACCGCACCCCGGCACTGGCCGACGCCGACCGGGACCTGCTCGGCGACACGCTGCGGAGCCTGGGGCGGGTGGTGGGCGAGCGCGGCGGCGCCGCGCAGCTGCTGCACGGGGAGCCGCACCCGGGCAACGTGCTCGCCACGCGGAGCGGGCCGGTGTTCGTCGACCTGGAGACGTGCTGCCGCGGACCCGTCGTCTTCGACCTCGCCCATGCGCCCGAAGAGGTCGGCGAGCACTACCCCGGCGTCGACCACGAGCTGTTGCGCCGGTGCCGGATCCTCGTGCTGGCGATGGTCACGGCGTGGCGCTGGGACCGGGAGGACCGGTTCCCGGACGGGCGCAGGCTGGGCGAGGAGTGGCTCGGCCGGATCCGGACGGCACTGGGCCACGACGGGCCGGACCCCCGTGGCCGGGAGCGGCCCCTTTCGTCGTAGCCGGTCGGCCGCCGGCGCCGGGATCCGCCTCGGTCCCGGACCCGCCCGTCCGCGGGCGTGCCCTCAGGGCCGTACGCCGGGCCCGAACCCCGTCCAGCGCAGTTCGGGCGGGAGGTGGCCCATGTCGTTGTACGCCAGCACCGTGGATCCCGCGCCGTCGCGGTACTCGATCACGGTGAGCGCCGTGTTCGCGCAGTTCAGCCCGATCCAGCGCGCGGGCGGCGCGTCGAGGGCGTGCCTCACCAGCCAGGCCGCCGGGTAGGCGTGGGTGACCAGGACCTCGTGGGTCACGGTGTCGGCGGGACGGGCGAACCTGCGGACGAGGGCGTCCGCGAGCTCCCTGCCCGAGGCGGCCTCCGCGGCGTCGTACCCGTCGAAGAACCCGGCCCACCCGGGGGGCGGCTCGTCCGGCACGTACGGGACGTGGTCGACCAGTTCGGCCGCCTCCCGCACGGCGGCCCCGCCCAGGCGCCCGCCGATGATCCGGGCGGAGCGCTCCGCGCGGGCGAGGGGCGAGTGCCACACGGCGTCGACCGGCAGGGGGGCCAGGCGCTCCCCGAGCAGTTCCGACTGCCGCCGCCCGGCGTCGGTCAGTTCCCCGAAGGGGTCCGCCTCGCCGTGCCGCACCACGTACAAGTGCCGAGTCGCCATCGTCGAACCGTGCTCCCCACCGTTTCGCGTCCGGGGTACGGCGGCCCCCGCGCGGCCCCCGGGGCGCGGGGCGCCGCGTCGGGGTCGGGCGGAGCTCCGGCACCCCGAAATTCCCATACTCAAAATATCCAGATGATACTAACATCTGAATGAGGGCGAACGGAAGCCGGGGAGGAACCGCCCCGGGGCCCGGAAGAGCCGGACCTGCGGCTCCGGCCGGGGAAGGCGGGCGGACGGGCCGCCCCCGGGCCGGGGCCGCACACGCGCGCCCGCCGAGCTCACGCGCGGCGCCCGGACCGCTTGCCGCCCTCGGCCTTGGGCCGGTCGCGCATCTCCACGTAGGGCTCCTCGCCCGGGGGCTGCCCCGCCTCCTCCGCCCGGCCGCGCTCGATCTCGGCGTTGAACTCCTCGCCCAGCAGGATCGCGATGTTGCTGATCCAGAGCCACACGAGGAAGATCACCACGGCCGCCATGCTCCCGTAGGTCTTGCTGTAGGAGGCGAAGTTGGCGACGTAGAAGGCGAACGCCAGCGAGGCGAGGAGCCAGATCACCACCGCGAGCAGGCTCCCCGGGCTGACCCAGCGGAAGCCGCGCCTGGCGTTGGGCGAGGCCCAGTACAGCAGGGCGATCATGAAGGCCACGACGACCAGCAGCACCGGCCACTTCGCGATGCCCCAGACCGTCACCGCCGTGGGTCCCAGTCCGAGCAGCTGTCCGATCCGCTCGGCGATCCCGCCCGAGGCCGCGACGGCCAGCACGGTGAGGGTCATCAGGACCACGAGCAGCAGGGTGACGCCGACGCGGATGGGCAGCGTCTTCCAGACGGGTCGCCCCTCCGGGACGTCGTAGACGATGTTGGACGCCCGCATGAAGGCGGCGATGTAGCCCGAGGCCGACCACAGGGCGACGGCCAGGCTGATGACGCCGACCAGCCCGGCGACGCCGGCGCTGCCCTGGAGGTTCTCGATGGCGGTCGTCACCAGGCCGGAGACGTCCTGGGGCAGGACGGCCGAGGCGTTCTCGGTCAGCGTCCGCGTGGCTCCCGGCCCCGCGAGGCCGAGCAGGGACACCAGCACCAGCAGTGCCGGGAAGAGCGACAGGATCGCGTAGTAGGTCAGCCCGGCGGCCAGGTCGGTCACGTTGTCCGCGCTGAACTCGCGGAACGTCCTTCGCAGGGAGCCCCACCACGAGGACTTCGACATGCGGGTCGGCGCCGAGGCCTCTCCCGCCGAAGGGTGTCCGCCGCCGGGTTTCTCGTCGCGCTGACGGGCCATCGGCCACTTCCTTCCTCTCCCGCGGGTCCGCCGGAGCCGAGGCCGTGCCCTCCCGGCCCGCCACCGAGGCCGGCCGGGTGGGAGCGCGGCGAGGACACGGCCCGCGGTCTAGGAACCGCGGATCTCCTCCGAGGCGCTCTTGGCCTCGTGCTGGGCCTGCTCACCGGTGGCGTGCGCCTTCTCCGAGGCGCTCTCCTTCAGGTGCTCCCCGGCGCCGCGGGCCGACTCGGTGGCCTGTTCCCTGACCCGGTCCACGGACTCGGAGACGGCCCGTTGGACCGGCTCGATCATCCCGCCCGCACGGTCCTGGACCTGCTGGGCCGCCTGCCGCTCCGCCCTGCTCTCGGAGAGGAGGGAGGCGGCCAGCAGTCCGGCGCCGAAGGCGATCAGGCCCGCGGCGAGCGGGTTGCCCTGGGTCTGCTGGAGGGCCTGTTGGGGAGCCGACCTGACCGCGCCGGCCATCTGGTCGGCGTTCTGCCGGATCGAGCCCCCGGCGGAGTCCCCGCCGGATCCCGGGGACGGCATCGACCCCATGACGCGCTCCTTCATGTCGTGGGCCCTGCGGCGCATCCGGTGGGTGCGCCGGTCGATCACGTTCTTCGGGTTGGCGCGGCTCACCAGACGGTCCGTGTCCTCGGTCAGCTCCGCGCGCGTCCGTTCGATGTCCTGCCTTATCCGGTCGGATGTTTCGCCCATCGGGCATCCTCCTTCAACGTCTCGATGGTGCGGTCGGGCCTGGGGGAGACCTCGCGCATACGGCTGCGCCCCATGAAGAACATGACCGCGCCCGCGATCGCCCACAGCACCGCCACCACCAGGGCCGACCAGCCCAGGCCGATGAGTTCGGCGAGGCCGAACACGGCCGCGAGGCTGAGCAGCACCACCGTCATGTAGCCCGCGAAGCCCGCCCCGCTCAAGAGCCCGGCGGCCTTGCCCGCCTTAACGGCCTCCTCGCGGAGTTCGGCCTTGGCCAGGGCGAGCTCCTGGCGGAACAGCGTCTGGAGGTCGGTGGTCACCTCGCCGACGAGTTCGGCCATGGACCTGTCGTCCTGGACCGGATCCGGCCGGATCCGGTCCCGTGTGCTCGGTGAGGGCCTGGGAACCGTCGCCATGTCAGCCTCCCCCGCTTCCCCGGTCCCGGCCCGGCCCCTCCGAGGCCGCGGCCGGCGGGACCGCCTCGCCCGCCACCGGGTCCCCCTGCCGCGGCAGTGAGGTCCCCCCGCGCCCTTCGACCGCGGGCGTCCCCCGCCCGGAGGCGTCGCCTCCGCCGGATCCCCCCTGGTCGGAGACCGAGGAGGACACCTTGAGGACGCGACCGAGCGCGAACCCGGCCACCGCGGCCCCCACGAGGAACGCCACCGGCCTTCGCCGGGCGAAGTCACGGGCCTCGTCCAGCAGGCCGTCGACTCCCCGCTCGTCCAGGAAGTCCGCGGCCCCGCGGCCGCCGTCGGCGACCTGTCGGACCACGTCCCCCACGGGCGACCCGTCGTCCCCGTGCTCGGCCATGGACCCCAGCTCCTGCGACCACTGCCGCAGGTTGCCCGAGGCCTTCCGGGTCTGGTTGTCGGCCTCCTCCCGGAGGCGGTCCTGCACGTCGCCGACGACGTGCCCCGTCTCCGAGCGGGCCTCTCCGGCGAGGGAACGCGCCTGCTCCTTCGCGGTGGACGCGACCTCGCCCGCCGCCGCGCGAGCGGTGTCGGCCTTCTGGCCGCCACCGCTGTCGGGCCCGCCGGACCCATCCTGCGGGTGCATCACCACAACCTCCTCGGATCGGCTGGTCATGCGTTGGGACGCGCGTACCCCGCGCTCGTGCCGGTACGCACCGGAAGGCCGCGAGTGTGCATTCCTGGACGTTCCTTGCCGTGTTCTTTCCCGCGGGGATGCGGGCCGGTGGCGGGGCGCCGACCCCGAGCAGACCCGGCCCGCCGGGAGCGGGGTCCCGGAAGAACGGTCCGGGGGCGCGCTCCCCCGGCCGGCGATCCCCTGCCGGAGACCGTGGAGGGCCCCGCGGGCCCGGCCCCGGGCGCGGGGGGCTTCCGCCGGGCGCCCGACCGGCGCCCCGCGGGCGTCGGCCCGACCGGCACCGGGCCACCCGGTGCGCCCCACCGGGTGGCCCGCTTGTGCGCCGTTTCGCCGCGCTGGGTAGTAACACACCAGGTCACCGGCCCCGACGTGAGGTGGCCCTCACCCCTCTCCCTCCCTTGGAGGCCCCCATGGCCCACGGACTCGCGCGCGGTCGGAGGCACCGTGTGACGAGTCGGACACGGCCGCTCCGACCCGAACCGCGCCACGGTCCGCCCGCGCAGCCCGACGGCGCCCCGAACGGTTCCGGGACCGTGTGCCCCCGGAAGCGGCCACGGCACCGCCCCGGCAGGTCCCCCGCCTCCCTGCGCCGGGAGGACGGGCGCCCCGCACGGCCCGCCGCGGGCCGGCACTCCCGCGACGGGGCTCGGCCGCACACGACCCGCCTCCTGCCCGCGGGCGCCGGCCGCGACCGGACCGCGGACGGCGGCGACGACACCACACCGCGGGGCTCCACGGGCCCGCACGCACAGACGGAGAGCGACATGGTCGGACTCAAGCTGAACGACACCGGTGAGCGCGTGAAGTACCTCCAGGAACTGCTCACCTTCGCCGGGTTCCCTCCCGGCGCCATCGACGGCGTCTACGGCGCCAGGACCGCCGACGCGGTCCTCGACTGCAGGAGGAGCGAGGGGTCCAACGCGACCTCCGGGAACTCGATCACCGGCGCCGCGGCCAAGCAGATCCTGACCGCGTTCGTGAGGAGGGTGCCCCGGTAGGGCGCACCGGCCCCGCAGACCGGGGCGGGGGTCGGCAGGACGTCCGGCCCCCGTCCCACGGAAGCCGCCGCCCCTCCCCTGTGTCGAGGCCACCGGGGAGCGGTGCGGCGGCTTCCACCCACGGGCGTCCCCGTCCGTCCTGGGCGGACGGGGGCGCCTCCCGCGTGTCCGCGCGCGGAACCGCTCCGGCTCCCGCGGCCCCGCCCCCGGGCGGGCCCGGTCAGTAGCGGCGGTACACGGCGAGGAAGACCGCCACGTGGCCGACCCGCAGGGCCGCGGCGGCCGACAGGAGCCACCAGGGCAGCGGGGACGGGGGTCCGGCCTGGAGGGAGTCCGAGGGCAGGGGGTCGAGGCGGCCGCGCGGGTCGTAGGTGATCTCCGCCGGCTCCCCCTCCGGCCCCGCGCTGTGCCCCAGGGTCATCTCCGCGGGTCCGCCCGGCGGGCAGTCCAGGGTGTGGTCGTACACGGTGCGGGTGCTGGTCGAGGTGGTGCCGTCCGCGTGGTGTGTGGTGGTCGTGATCGTGCGGGACTCCACGGCGAGCAGTGCGCAGGTCACCTCGACCCCCCGGTCGAGCAGGGTCTCCTCGGTGATCCGGTCCGCGATCGCGGAGGCGCTCCCGAGCAGCAGGAAGCTGACCGCGCCCGCGAAGAAGAACTCCGGCATCCAGTCGAAGCGCATGTAGAGCATCAGCGAGAAGAACCCGCCGCAGAACCCCGCGAGACCGAGTACGAGGGCCAGGAGGTCGCCCGGCCAGCCCCGGCCGTGGGCGTCCAGCCACGCGCTCGCGCAGAGCGCGCCCAGGACGAGGAAGGGGATCGCCGCGGCGACGAGGAGGTCGAGGGCTCCGATGAGCCAGGTGGGGAGGGGGCGAGCGCGCACGGGGACCGTCCGGGGGGTCGGGGACACTGTAGGTCCTTCCCCCCGGCGGGCCGCTCCAAGAGCCGCCGGCCGGAGCGGGCCCGGGGGCAGGGCGTGCTCCGGGGGAATCCCGTCGCGCGCTTCCCAGAGCCAGGGGGCGGGGCGCTGTTCGCCGGTGGCGGGCGACCAGGCCGGGGTGGGGCCGTCCTCGGCGCCGTTGACGAAGGTCCGGTCCTATGCCGGTGTGTCGGGATGGCCGTACAGGGACATGCCGTCGTGTCTGTCGTCCGAGTCCGGGTTCGAGTCCAGGTCCGGAGCCGGGTCGGTGTCCGCGTCTCGCCGGCCAGGGTCCCGGCCGTCGCGGGTGTCGCGGCCGCCCCTGCCGTCTGCGCGCGTGGAGCGGCCGCCGTCCCCGTTCGAACTTCCGCCCTCGTCTTCAAGGTCGTGCCCGGCGCCGGAGTCGCCCCTGTCGTCGGACCTGTCGCCGTCGCCGTGGGAGCGGTCGCCGCCGCTTCCCCTGTCGCCGCCCCGGACGCCGCCGGAGCGGTCGCCGCTGCTGCCCGGCCCGTCCTCGTCCCGGCCTCCGTCCTTGCCGTCGTCCTCGGGTTCGTTCCTGTCCCGGGGGGCGTCCTCCTCGCGGTTCTCCTCGTTGCCGTCCTTGTTCTCCGACGCGTCCTGGTTCTCGTTCTCGCGCTGTTGCCGTGCCGGGACGGACTCGGACTCCGCAGGGGCCGTCTCGGGGTCCGCCGCCTTCGGGCCCCCGTCGTCGTCGATGACAGGGGCGGGCTCCGCGGTCGTCTCCTCGCCGGAGGGTGTGCGCGTGGTGTCCTGCGCGGAGTTGCCGTCCCCGTGGTCCACGGTGCCGTTCAGCTCCTGGTCGAAGAACGCGAACAGGTCGGCCGCCGGGCCGGAGATCAGGGGTGCCTGTTCGGCCGGGGGCGGAGTCGCCTCCTGCGGGGGGACGACCGTCTGCTCCCGGGACGGGGCGGGGGAACCCTCGCCCCCCAGGCCCTCGGAATGGGACCCGGACGGAGCGGTGGGGTTTTCCCCGGGTTCCGGCCGGGCCGGTGGCGCGGTCGCCCGGTCCTGCTCTTGGCCGTCAAGGTCCGGTTCCGTCCCGGTCGGGGCGGGGGAGCGCGGTTCCTCCCGTGCGGTCTCCGTCGGGGGGACGGGCCGGCTCTCAGGAGCGCTGGGGGTCTGTGCCCGGTCGGGGGAACCCTGCGCCGCACGGCCGCCGAACGGTTCGGTGCCGTGCTGGGAGGGTCCGCTCCCGCCCGGTCTGGTCGTGGTCGGCAGCGACCACCGGGCCCTCCACTCCTGCCGCAGACGGTCCTCCTCCTCCGGTGTGCGCGCCCTGTGCTGCCAGTTGGCCCTCCAGTCCTGCATGGCCCGGAGCCGGTTGTCCCACTCGCTCCGGTCCGGGTCCGTGGAGGGGGCGGGCAGGTCAGGGGTCTGCGGTCGGCGGGGAGCGGGCTGCTCCTCGGAAGCGCGGCCGGTCCGCTCGGGGGAGCTCTGCCGGCCGTGGTCCCCCGTCGGGCCGGTGTCGGCCGGGGACGGCCGGTCGCCCTCGGAAGGGACCGGGCTCGACGAGCGCAGCCGCTCCAGCCGCAGCCGCATGTCCCTGAGTGTGTCCGAGTCCGGCGTGGACGCCTCCGAGAGGGAGTCCAGGGCCGCCGCGGCCATCTCCTCCTCGGACGGTGTCGGCTCCGGCCGCCGCTCCGGGCCCTCGACGGGCCGGTCCCGCTCCTGCGGCGTGCTCGGGTCCGTGGAGGCCCCGGGCGGGCCATCGGCCTCCGGCGGCCGGAAGGAGTGCTGCTCCGCGGGGCCTCCGGGCCAGGCGGTGTCGTGGGGGCCGCCCAGGTCCAGTTCGTACCGGGCCCCGTCGGGAAGGGGCGGGCCCGCCGCCAGCGTCCGCTCCCCGTGCGACCGCACCAGGCGGGTGCGCTCTTCCCCGCTGAGCTTCGCCGCCTCCTCCGGGAAGTTCCTGTCGAACCAGCGGACGTGCGGCGCCTCCTCCTCGTCACCGGCGTCGTACAGGTTCTCCGAGCCGTCCCTCTCGCGCTCGCCCGTGGGGGCGACGACGCCCTCCGGGACGGAGGTGTGGGGCAGGAGCGGAGTGGTGTCGTCCTCCTCGTGGACCTGGACCCGGTAGCTCTCCGGAACCAGGGCGTCCCCGTCGTCGGACTCGTGGTCGAAGGGCCGGCCGGAGTCGGTTCCGGAGTCCTCCCCCGTCCCCGTGAGGGTGATGCCGAAGGTCTCGCCCAGCCTGTCTCGCAGCGCCTGACCGCTGTCGGCCTTCGTGGGCGGCGCACCGTCCTGTCCGGCGGCCGTGCCGTCGCCCCGGCCTGTCGGGTCGGCGGAGGGACCGCCGTCGGCCGGACGCTCGGGGGCCTTGCCCTTGTCGGCGCCGTCGTCGGGGGACGTGCTCTCGGTGAGCGGCAGTCGCACGGCGGGCGTGTCGGTGAATCCCCGGCGCAGGGCGCGCAGGGCGTCGGCCCACTCCCGCAGCGCCGTGTTGAAGGCGCCCAGGTTCTTGTCGTGGGCGTCTTGGAGCTTGTCGTACTCCTCCCGCGCCCTGCGCGCGTCCTCGGCCCTCTGCCCACCGGGGTCGGACCGGGTCTGCCCGGTCCCCTCGGCCCGCTCCGGACCGGAGGGCGCCCCGTCGGCCGCGCCGTCCCGGCCCGAGCCCTCGCCCTGGGCGGCGTCCAGTGCGTTCCGGGTGTCGACGACCTTCGCGGCGGCCTTGTCCAGCGGCTCGCGCGCGTCGAGGTAGTTCTTCTCCGCCGTGGCCAGGGTCTCCTGGGTCTTGGCGATCCGGTCCATCAGCGGCTTGAGGTGGTCGACCCCGTCGGGGGCGATGATGCCGAGCTTGACCGCGTCGCCGTGGGAGATCCAGGTCCGGACCTTGGTGTTCACCTCACCGCGCTGCCACCGTGCGGGCTTCTCCCGGGAGGAGGTGTGCCGGGGCTCCTTGCCGAGCCCGCGGCGCGCCCGGTCGACGGTTGCCCGGCCCATGTCCGCGCTCTTGTGGCCGATGCTCTTCGCCGCTCGCTTGTACCAGGCGCCGCGCAGCTCCGTTTTGGCGCCCACGCCCCACGTGGTGTCGAACTCCACGAGATAGCCGGGGCCGGTGCGGGTGCGGGTCGTCGTGGAGGGGTCCTTGGCCTTGGTGTCCTGGGAGGCGGCGCCGCCCGCGGACGTGCTGTCCCCCGCGCCGGCGGAACCGAAGAGTCCGCCCCGGGGCGGCTGGTCGGTTCCGCCGACCCGCCCGGCGGGCATGTTGTCCAGGTTCGCGGCCAGGGAGTCCGAGGTGCTCTGGGAGGAGGTGACCGTCTGTTCCGACTCCGACGAGTCGCTCAGGCGCACGTCGGGGTTGTAGTCGATGATCTTCCCGGACCTCAGGTCGGGCAGGGCTTGGACGGCCAGCCGCGTCCGGCCCATCTGGATCATCTCGACGCCACCGGGTTCGAGGGCCTGGAGGAAGAGCGACTTGAGGGAGAGCAGGTTGAGGCTGTGGTCGATGGCGTCGTTGCGGACGTTCAGCCCGATCTTGTCCGCGACGAGTGCGCGGGCCTCCTTGACGGCCCCGGGGGTGTAGCGCCCGTCGACGACGGCGTCGGGCGACGGCGTCCAGCCGAGCGACTTGGCCACCACGACATGGGCGATGTCGCGGGGGTCCTGGCCGTCGAGGACGATGGCGGTGGGCATGACCACGGCGTCCCGGATGTCGCGGCCTCCGACCGGACTCCTGCTCGACATCCAGTCCCGCATCATCTGCTCGAGGGACGCGTGGGTGTCCGAGGAGGGGTTCTCCGGGGCCGGTGGAGTCGGGGGGCGGTGGGTGCTCCGGCCTTCGGTGCGGGTGGTCGCGGTGTCGTCGGGGGCGCTCCGGGGCGGGTCATCCGGAGCGGCGCCGGTGCGGTCGGTACCGCTGCCGTCCTGGGTGCTCAGGGGGTCGGCGGCCGTGTCCCGGTCGAGCGGGGCCCGGTCGCCGGGTGGGGCTGGGCGGTCGTCGCCGGAGGTGTCCGTGGAGCCGTCCGCCCCGTCCCCCGCGCGGGGCAGGTCGATGGAGAAGGCCGGGTAGAGGGCCTTGACCGTGCCCGAGTCGCCCTCGCCCCGGAAGCTGCGCCGTTCGTCCTTCTCCAGCCCCTCCCAGGCCAGGGTGTTGGAGAAGCCCTGCTTCTCGGGGATCTCCAGGTCGATGGTGAGCCGGCTGTCCATGGACGTCTTGGCGTAGGGGATGTCCATCGACACCTGCACGGTCCGCTTGCCCGAGTCCTTGACGGCGACGCCCTCGCTGTGGGCCCTGGCCCCGGACTGGTCGCTGAACACGCCCATCATCGTCGGGCGGCTCGCCGGCCCCGGTTCCCCGCTCGACGGCTGGCCGCCTTCGCTATGGGGCAGCGGCGGCATGACCGCCTCCTGGACACCCGCGCCGGCACTGCCGGAGCGCTCCTGCTGCCCCTTGTTGCCGGTCTCCAGGGTCTGCTGCTGTTTGAAGAGGGTCTTGCCGCCGATGTAGTCGACCTGTGTGTTGCTCGTGTCCAGCTTCAGGTTCACGACGGCGTCGAAGGAGACCGGTGTGGTCGACGTGGTGTTGCCCTTGAAGACCGAGTGGCCGACGGGCTTGATCCGCACCGCGAGCGGGGGCCCGGAATTGGGGCGCAGGCCCCGGTACGAGGTCAGCGCGTCCAGGATGTCGGACTGGGATTTCCCGGTCAGTTCCCAGCCCGACGCGGCGAGCTCGTCGGCGAGGTCCTTGAGGGCCTCGTCCGCGGAGGGGGGCCTCATGAACTTCCCGGAGTCCTCCGCGCCCGGACGCACCCGCGCCTGCCCGGGGCGCTCCGGCTCGGGCTGGGGGGCCGTCGACAGGGTACCGTCGGCCTCCTCCACGACCCTGTCCTCCACCAGGCCCGACTGCTGGGCGTCGCGGACGTGGAGCAGCCCCCGGGTGAGGTCGTGGAGGTGGGCCTGCCAGCCGCGATAGCGCGGGGAGTGGGGGACGGGAGGTCCGTGGCGCAGGTTCCTGGAGAACTCGACGGCCTGCTTGATGAGACCCGAGGCGTGGAACTTGTACGACTTGTTGATCCCGGGACTGAACCCGATCGTCTCCGAGAACTTCTGCGAGGGCTTGTCGCTGACGGTCCAGTCGTAGATGCTCTTGCCCAGCGCGGGGCCGAGGTGGACCTGCGGGTCGGAGGCGGAGTCGGGCGCCTCGGAGTGCCGGGCGCCGCCGGCGGTCGGCTCCGCCGGGTTGGGGTTGTACCGGCCTCCGCCCGCCCCCTGGACGGTCAGGTCCTTCTTCGTCGAGGTGTTCGTGGACACCTCGTGGCTGGTCTTGTCCTCCCAGCTCAGCGCGGCGTCGGACTGTTCGAGGCGGGTGATCGCCCCGAGCTCGTACCTGGTCGCCGACGTGATGCGCGCGTTGTGGCCGGAACGCAGGTCACCGGTCATGTCGGTGTTCGCCCGCAGGCCGGTGGAGCTGTACGTCTGCGGGTTGTTGCGGACGTTGTCCTCGGAGAGGACGTGCTCCATGTACTGCCTGTTGCCCTCGGACCTGGTCAGGTAGGAGCGCAGCTTCTTCAGGTTGCGTTCGAGGCTCAGCTCTTCCAGATAGCTCTTGAACCGCTGGAAGTCCGACTGCTTGCCGGGCCCGTTCGTGTCCCAGGGAGCGCGGTTGGGGAAGTTCCCGTAGAACGCCTCGACCAGGCTGTTGACCTGACCGTCCTCGGTCGTGAACGTGGTGGCGGCGTATTCGAACGTGGCCCCTGTGTCCAGGACGGTGTCCGCCTGCCGCTGCTCCTTCGTCCGCTGGTCGGTGGTGTCGGTGCCGTCCTGGCTGGCGCTGTCCTGACCGGTGCCGTCGGTCTGAGCGGTCGTGTCCGGCTGCGGGGTCGTTCGCCGGTCGGCGTCGGTCCGGTCGGTGGGGGCCCGGCCCCGGTCGGTGCCGTCCGACTCGGTGTGGAAGCGGTTCGCGAACCGCTTCGTCGCGCGCACCAGTCCTCCCGGGCGCTGCTGGACGTTTCCGGGGGCCGCCGTCGTGAAGCCCCGGAGCATGTTCTCGGCATCCTCCGACGGCATCGGGGTGATCACGACGACCTCGGGGCTGCCGGGCTCCCGGCTCCGGCCCGCCCCGGTCCCGCCCTGGTCCCCCTGCGGTGTGCCGCCTTGGGAAGGGGTGTCCGCAGGACGGCCTCCGTCGTCCGCGGTGTCGCTCGCCTTCGTGCGGAACGGCCTCAGGAACCGGTCCCGCCGCCGGTCGGACCGCTCCGGCCGTTCGCCGGAGGCCTCCGGATCCGCCGTGGTCCGGTCCTGGGGGTTGTCCTGCTGCTGGTCGGTCCGGGCCTGCTCGGCCCGGGCTGCGTCGGAGCCGGTCTTGGGGGTTTCCCCGGTGAAGAGCGTCTCGACGGGGTCGAACAGCGCGATCCCGCGTTCGGACACCGGTTTGGTCTTCGCGTCGGGCTTGGCCATGCCGATGTCGTCGTGCTCGTACAGCCGGGCCGAGATCATCGCCGTCGCGGTCCAGGTGTCGACGGTGTCCTCGGGATAGCTGACACCGTGCTCGCTCTGGACCTTGGTGCTCAGGTTCTGTGAGCCCGACTTCGTCTTGCTCAACGTGGTGGAGGCCGAGGCCCTACCCGACCGGGGCGCGTACCCGTTCGCGTCCGCCGCTCCGGTCTCGCGGGCGTAGGCGCCGGACGTGCCCTTCGCCGTGCTGCGATCCTGGGTGCCGGTACCGCTGCTGTAGGAGGAGGCGCCACCGTACTTGAAGGAGAGCTCCTTCTTGCCGTTCTTGCTCTCCTGGTCGTCCTTGTCGTCCTTGCTCTTCTCGCCGCCCTTGCCGTTCTGGCCGTCCTTCCCGCCTCCGCTGTGACACACGTCCGAGAAGTCGGCTCGGATACGCAGGGTGATGGTCGGGGCGTGCAGAAGGTAGGTGCCCGTCGACTTGCCCGAGGAGGCGCCGGTTCTCGCGGTCTCGGTCAGGGTGACGGAGATCCCGTTGTCCCTCAAGGAGTCGAGCCCGCCGAGGAACCCGGCGTCGGAGATCGCCTTCTCGATCTTGGCGGTGTTGGATTCGGCGGTCCTCAGGTCGCGGCTGAGCAGCCTCTGGCTGCGCAGCACCTCCGCGAAGCTGCGCGATCCCTCCCCCGGCGGACGGTTGAAGTTCTTGGAGTCGCTGGTGATGCCGGGCATGACCAGGCCGGGCCGGTGCTTGGCGATGCCGGTCAGCACCTGGTGCAGGATCTGGTCGTAGACCGTGCGCTGCGGGGCTTTGCCCTGGCCGTGGTAGAGGTCGCTTTCGGGCCAGGTGAAGTCCTTCGGCACGATCTCGCGCGGGAGTGCGGTGCGGTCCTCTCCCGTCCGCTCGCGCCGGGAGTCCTGTGCGTCCGGGGCCGGCGTGCCCGTCGGATCGGCTCCGGTGCCGTCGGTCCGGGTGTTCGGGCCGGGGGCCGTCTCAGGGGTCTCGGGGGTGCTCCGGTCCCGGGAGGCGTCGGTCTCCGCGCCGTGGTCGTCGGTGGTCCTTTCCTGACCGTCGGCGTCCCCCTCGCCCGCGGGGTCCGGGGGCGTCTGGCCGCTGATGGTCCACGCGTCCGCGTCGGTGAGGATCTCCAGACTGGTGCCCGTGAGCCTGTGCGGCTCCGGATCCCCCTGGAAGTGCACGTAGTAGTTGCGCGTGACCTCGTAGACGCCCGAACCGGCCCTGTCCGTGGAGGTGCGCTTGACCGAGCCGGAGTTACCGGTTCCGCTCTCCTGCGTCGAGCGGTGCCGCTGGCCTCCCTCGCCGGACACGATGTCGAACCGGACGCCGTGGTTCGTCCCGGGAAAGCCGACGTCGAGGCCGACGCCCCCTCCCCCGGTCCCACCCGTGATCTTGTGCTTCTGCAACGAGGAGGAGGCCTCGTGCTCGGATTTGGCGGAGCGGTTCTGTCCGCCCTCGGGGAGGCTCGACGGCTTGGCGACGTAGGAGATCGGGATCGACCTGATCGTCACGCGACGTTGTTCGCCATCGGGGGTGGTCAGGGTGATGGCGTGTGCTTTCCGCGTCGACTTGGGCAGCACCTCCAGCATCACTTCGTCGGAGAACTTCTTCTTCGTCTGGTTCTGGACGTGCTCCAGGAGCTGTTGCCGTCGTTCCTTGCTGACGGGGGGAAGCAGGTGGCGGGCGGCACGCTTGAACCGCCCCGGGCCGGAATCGGGGGGCGCCACCTTGTCGGCCACCCAGCCGGCCAGGGAAGGGACGTCCTGGGTCTCCTCCCCGTTCTTCCCCGTCCGTTCCCGGAAGCCCCCCAGGCTGATGGGCTGGCCGTTGGCCACGTTCGCGTGGGGGGTCCTGGCGGAGGGAGTGCCGTCCTTCCGGACGGGACCGCCGCTCAGGGGATCGGACAGGGTGATCGTCGCGGGGCCCTTGTGCGGGGTGACCTTGCCGGGCAGGATCAGCGCGAGCCCGTTGGACGAGTGCGTCCGCCGCTGCACCCGGGGGTTCGCTTCGGTGGCGTTCCCCTCCTTCGGCGGTGCGGGCGTTCGCTCCCGGCCCGAGGCACCCCGGGCCTCAGGGGACCGGTCCGTCGACGGCACCGTCCCGTCCTTCGAGGCGGTGTCCGGTGTCGGGGAGGACGTCGTCGGCGGTGAGGTCCGCTCCAGGACGAAGTCCATCCCCAGGTCCGCGGCGTAGACCTCCGGGGTGCCCATGGCCTCGTAGCCCATGGCGGACTCGAAGGTGACGGTCGTGCTGGCCGCGGTCTGCCGCTGACGCGTGGAGCTGGTGAAGCTGAAGATCGCCCGCGGGCCGACGTCGCCGACGCCGGTTGCGCCGAGCATGAGCGGCGAGAGGGTGAAGCCGAGGTTCAAGGCCTTGTTGCCGCCGTGTCCGCCGCTGCCCTCGAAGGCGGCGCTGTTACCCACCTCGGCGGCCATCTTGGCCTGGGGGGTCTTCGTGCCCGGGGCGGCCTCCGAGGAGGCGTGGTAGAAGTTGCCCTCCGGCAGGGTCAGCTTCACCTGGGCCGTCCAGACGGAGCCGTCGTCCCCCTTCACCTCCGTGGAGTATCCGTCGGGTGTGAAGAAGGTGGACATGTTCTTGTCCTGCTGGGCGGCGATCCGGTCACGGACCTCGTCGCGCACGCTGTCGGGGGCCGTCACATCGTCGTTCCCGAGCGTGCCGTCCACGAACGCGTCGAGGTGCTGGGCGTGGACCATGCTGGCGTTCACCAGAGACGAGTTCAGGAGGTATCCGATGTCGTGGGGCGTGTTCCGGTCCGAGACCACCGTCCCGGCGTAGTCGGGGTCCGGTTCGGGAGCCGGCTCGGTCTCCGGAGCCCGGTCCCGGGACGTCCCCGTGGCATCGGTGCCGCCGTGCTCCGCGGGGGCCTGCTCCTGATCCGTGTCGCGCTCGCGTGAGGGATCGTCCCCGCCGCTGTCCTCGGTCGGGGTCTTCTCGGCGCCCTCGGGCTCGGGGGTGTTCTCCGTCTTCGCGACGTTCGGGGCATCCCGGTGCTCCTGGGGGTCGGGGGCCGGAGCGCTGTCGGTGCTCTTCTCCCCGTCCTGCTGCTTGTCGTCCTGGCCGTCGGCGGAGGACTCCTCCGGAGCGGGCTCGTCGTCCGCCTGCTTCTCGTCCCCGCCCTCCTCACCGTCCTTCTTATCGTCCCTGTCGTCCTGGCCGTCGGTTTCGTCGTTGTTCTGGTCCTGGAAGTGGTCTTCCTGGTCGTCGCGCCTGTCTCCGCCGTCACCGGAGCGGTCGCCGCCCTGCTCACCGGTCCGGTCCCCGCCCTCTCCGGTCCGCTCCTTGTCGCTGTCCTGGGTTCGGTCGTCGTCGCGGGAGGCGTCCTCGCCGCGCTGGTCGGGCTGTTCTCCGTCGCGGTCGGAGGGAGTGCGCCCGGTGTCCTCCGTGTCCTGGGGCGGTCCGCTCACGGTTGTGGTGTCGGTGTCGTGCAGGCCGTCGCTCTCGGTGACGGGAGACGGGGGCAGCGGGACCTCGGCCGGTGAGGTCTGCTGTTCGGGGGCAGGTGCGGTGTCGGGTGCGGTGTGGGGGGACGCCCGCTGTTCGTCCGTCGAGTTGTCCGGGTTGTTCTGGCCGGTGGTCTCGGTCTCCGGAGCGGGCGGTGCGCCCTCGGTGACGACCTGGGAAGTGTCGTTGGCGGTCGACCGCTGCTGTGACGGGTCCGAGGCGCGGGTGTCGCCGGTGTTCTGGGACGGACGTCCACCGCTGTTGCGCTCGGTGGGTGTGGAGCGCTGGTTGTTGTCGGTGGCCGAACTCTGCGGTGTGGTCGCGGGCGGTGGAGCTGCTTGGCCGATCGGCGCGGCCACGAGGGGAGGGGCGGTGTGCTGCTCGGGGGCGGGGGTGGAGCGGTCGGCCGGGTTCGTGGCGTTGCCGGTGTCGGGTGTGGTCTGTTCGGTGCCGGGAGGCGGGACCGTCATCGGGTTGTCGGGGACGATGGCGTTGAGGAAGTTGACGGTCAGAGGGCCGTCGTTCATCCCGGGGTGGAAGAGGTCGCTGCCCAGGCCGGGGTGTTTGACCTCGGTGGTGGCGAAGGGGTCCTTGCCGGTGTCGGGGTAGGGGGTGCGGGCGTCCTCGTCCTGGTGGACGCGGACGGTGTCGTGGTTGTTCAGGTCGTGGTCGTCGGCGTCGCCGAACTCGGAGCCGTCGTCGCCGAACTCCGAACCGGAGTCGGAGTCGGTGTCGGTGTCGCTGACCAGGTCGGGGACGTCGTCGATGTCGGAGGAGTCGTCGCGGCCGGTGTCGTGTGAGGCGGTGGCCGGGGGACCGTCGCGGTCGGGCCGCCCGTCCTGCCCCCGGCCGGGGCCGTTGTCGCGGTTGTCCTCCCGCGGGGGTCCCTCGCCGCCGCGGTCGCGGTCGGGGCCGGGGACGTGGTCGCCGCCCCGGCCGGGGTCCTCGCCGCCGCCCTCCCACGGGCCGGGGATCTCGGGGCCGGTGGGGTTGCCGTTGCGGTTGGCGGTGCTGTCGGTTTCCGTGGGCGGCGGGTTGGTGATGTTTGGTCTGTCTTTGTCGCTGAACAGGTCGAGGCCGTGCAGGGCGCCGTCGGTGGCGCCTTGTTGGATGCCGGCTTGGGTGGCGCCGGCGGTGGCGGAGTAGCCCGAGGCCTCCCAGCCGCGTCCGTCGGCCAGGCTGCCCAGGCCCTCGCCGAGGTAGCCCTCCAGGGCTCCGGTGCCGATGCTGCCGCCGACCTGTTGGGTGTAGGCGCCGGTGGTGGAGAAGTACTCGCCCAGGGGTTTTTGCAGGTTGACGGGGACGTCGGCGAGGTGGTCGCGCATGTGCGGGGGCAGGCGGTCGCCGATGGTGTCGCGCAGGTGCCGGCCCAGGTCGGGGTCGTTCCAGTGGCGGGCCAGGGTGGTGGCGTAGTCGCGTCCCAGGTCGCGGGCGGCCGCCTCGCCCAGGTGGTCGCCGAAGTTGCGGGCGAAGAGGTCGGCGAAGTCCTGGCGTGCTGCGGCGGCCTTGGTCGCGTTGTCGAAGGCGCCGGCGCCGACGGGGCTGGCGGGGTTGTAGGGGGTGAGGAACTCGTCGTTGTGGCGGCCGAACACCTCGGCCAGGTCCTTGTTCAACGACGGCGGCGGGGGCGGTCCCTCTTTGGGCGCGGGCACGGGTGTGGGACCCGTGTCCTTGGGTGCGGGGGAGTCCGGCCCCCGGTCCGGGTTGACCGGGGGGTCGTCCTTGACCGGTCCGGCCGGGGGGTCGTCCTTGGGCCTGGTGGGGGGTCCGTCGGGACCGCCACCGCCGCCGGGGGGTGGCGGGGTGTCGGTGTCGCGGTTGAGGGGCGGCGGGTCGTCCCTGACCGGCCCCGAAGGCGGCCCGTCGGGGGGACCGGTGGGCGGTCCGGGCGGGGGCCCGTCGGGGGTCTCGCGCAGCGGCGGGCCGGTGGGGGGTCCGGGCGGGGGCGGCCCGTCGGGGCCGGTTTTGATCAGCGGGGGCGGGTCGGGCAGGAGTTTGAGGTCGGTGAGGCCTTTGCTGAACAGGTCGGACAGGTGTTTGCTGAACAGCCCGTCCATGCCCGCGGAGAAGACCGCGGAGAGCACGCCCTCGATCGCGGCGCCCTTGTGGGCGCTCGCGGTCAGGGCGCTGTCGCGGTGGTGGCGGGTCCCCCTGCCGATCTGGATGCGCTGGATGATGCTGTCCATGCTCGCGAAGATCTGGCTGATGATCTGGTGGCCGGGCACGGTGATGAGCAGCCAGGTCAGGAT
>NZ_JBSHDN010000026.1:0-48626 GCF_053616335.1 Nocardiopsis sp. NPDC055824 | reverse complement strand
CCGCTCCTGCGAAGGCGTCCGGCCTCGGGCCGGTACCGGTCGGGGGACCGGGAGGTCCCGGAGGACGCCCTGCGCGCTACTTGTTGCCGCGCAGCTTGTCGAACAGGGTGCTGAGCGTGGAGCCCAGGCTGTGGCGCCCGTCGCTCTCGGCCATCAGACCCTTGCCCTCGCTGTCGGCCGCACCGGCGTGCTGGCCGGCCGGACGGCGGGTCCAGGCGAAGAACAGCGCGATCAGGATCGCCGGGATGATGGCCAGGGTCAGCAGACCCGTGCCGCTCATCACGCCGTCCGCACCGGTGAGCTCGGCTCCGGAGAGGTCGTTCGCGGCGGTCTCGGCGGTCACGCCGCCGTCGCCGTTCCCGTCCTGGCCCTCGGCCGCGGCCGCGTCCTCGGACTGCTCCTGCTCCTTCGCCTGCTCCTCCTCCTTGGCGGCCTGGTCGGCGCCGTCCTCGGAGGTCTCCTTCGCGGTCTCCTCCTTCGGCTCCTCCTCGGTCTTCTCCTCGGGGAGGGGGGAGACGGCGTCCTCACACTTGTTGCCGGGCTCCTGGAAGGGGTGCGGGGCGCCCTCGGTGCCGTTCCCGTCGCCCCACTCGGTGATGTAGTACTCGACCTCGGCGTGGCCGTTGCCGCCGCCGACGGTCAGGGAGTTCTCGTCGAAGCTCGTGCCCATCATGTCGGCGAAGGTCTTGCCGTCGATGTCGAGCAGAACGTCGCAGTCCGCAGAGGGCTCCCCGGGACCGCGGTCACCGATGAAGAACTCGTACTCCTCGCCCTCGTAGACGATGTAGCCCTCGGTGCCGAGCGGCCAGCTGGGGCTGGAGAACAGCCCCTTCTGCATGGGCTCTCCGCCCGCGGGTGCACCGGTGTCCCCGTTGATGCCGGAACCGTCGTCCCAGAAGTAGGTCGCGGTGACTTCGCCGTGCTGAATGGGAGTTTCGTTGCTCATAAATTAATGGCCAGGTTGACGACAGGGCCGAGAAGACCGTGGGCACGACGCTCCAGAACACGCGGGCACGCTCGGTGCGCCCCGCGAGGGCGTCATGTCAGGGATCTCCCGCGTCGCTGGCGGCGAGTGGCGGGCGGGAACGGGAGCACCGATGGAATTCGGTGGTCCTCCGGCGTGAGCGCGTGGATACGCGCCGCCCGATTCCCGGTGAGGGTCTCGACTCCCTTGCGGCACTCGGCCGGTCAAGGGCTCGGCATCGACTCGCTAAAGACTCATAACGAAGCGATCACGAGGACACTAACCCAGGTTTAAGCAAAGTGTGCAAGCCTTCCAGGTAAAATGACAGCACGTGTTTACCCGTATACGTATCGCAGTGCCCTGGGAAAGGACCCCTGGAACGCGAGAACCCCTGCCGGACAGGGGTTCTCGGACGTATGCGGAGAAGGCGGAGGGACCGTTCCGTGGCCCGCGTCATACACTCGCCCGAGTTGACACGAAGCGTGAGAGGTGGGACGGGAGGCCGTGTACGGGCCGAAAAGGTCACGGTCCACGCGCCGAGGTCCCGCGGTGCGGTCGGGGGCGGCGCGGTCAAGGCCGAGCAATGCCCGTCCCGGGCGGGGGTCAGCGGCGACGGGGGCCTCTCCCCTCCGGGCAAAGAGAACTCCGGACGGTTGCCCGTCCGGAGTGTCAAGAAGGGGTCACGTGACCTGGCCGCGCCTGGCGAAGCGCTCCTGGCGCCACTCGCCCGTCCCGACGACCTCGACCAGGGCTGTCGCGGCGTCCCACACGTCGACGTGGCGCAGGTACAGGGGCGTGAACCCGAACCGCATGACGTCGGGGGCCCGGAAGTCACCGATCACCCCGCGCGCGATGAGCGCCTGCACGATCGCGTACCCCGCGCCCTCCTCGGGCTCCACCAGCGCCACCTGGCTCCCGCGCCGGGCGTGCTCGGACGGGGTGATGGAGGAGATCCCCGCCTGCGCCGCCCGGGAGAGGAACAGGTCGGTCATCGCCAGGCTCTTGGCTCGCACCTGGGCCAGGTCGGCCTCGGCCCACACGTCCAGGGAGGCCTCCAGCGCCGCGTCCGCGACCAGCGGCTGCGACCCGCTGAGGAAGCGCGAGACCCCCGGCGCGGGCTCGTAGTCGCCCGAGAAGTCGAACGGGCGGGCGTGCCCGTGCCATCCGCTGACGGGCTGCTCGGCCACCGCGTGGTGGCGCCGGGCCGCGTACAGGAACGCGGGGGCGCCCGGACCGGCGTTGAGGTACTTGTAGGTGCACCCGACCGCGAAGTCGGCCCCGCTGCCCGACAGGTCCACCGGGACCGCGCCGACGCTGTGGCACAGGTCCCACACCACCAGGGCCCCGTTCTCGTGGGCCAGGCGGGTGATGCCGGGCATGTCGCGCAGGGTCCCGCTGCGGTAGTCCACGTGGCTGAGCAGCAGGACGGCGACGTCGCCCCCGGCCAGTGCGGCCTCCAGCCCGGGACCGTCGGGGTCCACCCTGCGCTGGACGGCCCCGGCCAGCGCGACCGCGCCCTCGGCCACGTACAGGTCGGTGGGGAAGTTGCCGGCCTCGCCCAGCACGACGGAGCGGTCGGACATCCGCAGCGCCGCGACCAGGACCTTGAAGAGGTTGGCGGAGGTGCCGTCGCCGACGACGACCTCGTCCGCGGCGGCGCCGACCAGCGGCGCGACCTTGGCGCCCAGGGTGCGCGGCTTGTCCCACCAGCCCGCGTCGTTCCAGCTTCGGATGAGGTCCCGGCCCCACTCGCGCTCGATCATGTCGGCCACCCGGCCCGGGGTGGAGCGCGGCAGCGCGCCCAGGGAGTTGCCGTCCAGGTAGATCACGCCCTCGGGGAGGACGAACTCCTCACGGAACGCGGCGAGGGGGTCGGCGGCGTCGAGCGCGACGCAGTCCTCACGGGTGGTGGGCGTCATCGGTTCCTGCTTCCTGCTCGTGCGCGGGGCGCGGCGTACTGGTCAGACGGAGCTGCGGAGGGACCACAGCTCGGGGAAGACGTCCTGCTCGGCGTTGCGCGCCAGCCAGGTGAGGCCGCTGGAACCCCCGCTGCCGGGCTTGCCGCCCATCGTCCGCTTGACGGCCACGAGGTGGCGGTGGCGCCACCGCGTCACCCTCTCGGCGACGTCGAGCAGCGCCTCGGCCAGCAGGAACAGGTCGTTCCCGGGCGCGTCGTCGGCGTAGACGGCCGTCCACGCCGCCTCGACCCCGTCGCTGGGCTCGTAGTCCTGTGTCCAGTCCCGCTCGACGCGGTCGGCGGGCACCGGGAGGCCGCGGCGGTGGAGCAGGCGCAGCGCGGCGTCGTAGAGGCCGGGACTCTCCAGTACGGCCCTGAGCTGGTCCGCCACTCCGGCCATGGCCTTGTGCGGCCGGATCATGGCGGCCGACTTGTTGCCGAGCAGGAACTCCAGCTTGCGGTAGCCGTAGGACTGGAACCCGGAGGCCTCGCCGAAGGAGTCGCGGAAGCGGTTGAACTCGGTGGGGGTCATGTCCCCGAGCAGGCCCCAGGAGTCGTTGAGCACGTCCTGAGCGTTGCACGCCCGGCGCAGCCACGCCAGCGCGCCGGGCACGTCGTCCGCCTCCAGCGCGTCGCGGGCCGCCTCCCAGCGCTCCTGGACCAGCGCGAAGAGCAGCTCCATCACCTGGGTGGCGATGATGAACGCGGACTCGGCCGGCTCGGCGGTGCGCGGTCTCCGGAGGCCGAGCAGGGTGTCGATCCCGACGTAGTCGACGTAAGGGGTGTTCTTCTCGAAGGAGAGCGTCGGCCGCCCCCCGTCGGTCGCGGCCCGGCGCGCCCGGGCCGCCTCGGCCCCTTCCGCGTCCTCGCCGGGGGCGAACGGACACTGCTGGGCGGCGGTGGAGAGCATGACGACCCCTTGTCGGTACTGCTTGAGCGGCTGTGCGGGCACCGCGCGGCGCGGGGAACCGCCCCGGCACACGGCACCGTGTACGTGAGGTCACATCATCGGGCAGACACAACCGCGAAAGGAATGGCCGACGAACACGCAAGTCGGGCATTGGCCTAGCATTCGTCATGGTTAACGAGCTTCGACCTTGGGAACGCAAAGCATGGCCTCACGACTGGCAACCCCGCTGGACGGCGTCGACCAGCGCATCCTCTCCGAACTCCAGCAGGACGGGCGGCTGTCCTTCAACGAGCTGTCCCGCAGGGTCAACCTGTCGGCGCCCGCCGTCGCCGACCGCGTCCGCCGCCTCACCGACCGCGGGGTGATCACCGGCTACCACGCGCACGTCGACCCGGCCGCCGCCGGGCTCCCGGTGACCGCCCTGGTCCGGATGGAGTGCTTCGGCGCGCACTGCCTGCTGCGGGAGGGCTCCTCGCTGGAGCTGCCCGAGATC
Source organism: Nocardiopsis sp. NPDC055824 (assembly GCF_053616335.1). Taxonomy (NCBI): domain Bacteria; kingdom Bacillati; phylum Actinomycetota; class Actinomycetes; order Streptosporangiales; family Nocardiopsidaceae; genus Nocardiopsis; species Nocardiopsis sp. NPDC055824. The sequence goes on along the minus strand of NZ_JBSHDN010000026.1, from coordinate 44,302 downwards.
CTGCAGGTGCACCGGGTGACCGGCGACGACTGCTGCGTCCTGCTCATCGCGGTCCGCTCGATGGAGCACTTCGAGGAGGTCATCGACAAGCTCGCCGAGCACGGTCGCCCCTCCAGCACCATGGTCATGTCCAGCCCGGTCCCGTGGCGGGCCGTCAGCGCGCCCCGTACGCCATGAGCGTCCTCATCGACTCCGCGGTCTGGCCCGGGCCGCGCGGCCTGCTCTTCGCGCACCTGGTGAGCGACAGCTCCTTCGACGAACTGCACGCCTTCGCCCGCGCCATGGGGGTGGACCCGCGGGCGTTCGACCGCGACCACTACGACATCCCGGGCCACCTGCACGCCCGTGCGCTGGAGCTGGGCGCCGCGCACGTGACCGGGCGCGAGCTGGTCACCCGTCTGCGCGCGGCGGGGCTCCGGCGGCGCAAGGCCCCCAGGGTGGGCGGGCGGCCGTGAGGGCCCGCCCGGGGAGGCGCACGGCTCCCCCTCCCCGGGTGCGGGAGGGTCAGGGCGGCGGGGCGTCCAGGGGCGCCGGCGACGCCAGCCGGTCGAGTTCGGCGAGCATGTTGGCCCGGGCCCCGGCCTCCCAGTGCTCGCGGCCGAACGACGTGTGGAACAGGTGGGGCCCGTTCAGCAGGGACCGCAGGACCGCGGTGCGGCCCTCGCGGAACACCCGGTCGGGGACATGGCGGTACTCGGCCCTGACCGCCGCCGTGTAGGCGAGGTACTCGTCGGCCGGCGCGCCCAGGACCGACAGGTCGGCGTCGCAGACGACCGCGCCGTCCGCGTCCCCCTCCTCGGGGCGGTGCGCCGCGGTCACACCCACCAGGCGCACCGCCTCGCGGACCCGCCCGGGCTCCACGCCGATCAGGGACAGCAGGCGCCCGGCGAGCTCGGCGCTCTCCTCCTCGTCCCGGCCGGGGCGCCCCTCGTACACCGCGTCGTGGAACCAGACCGCGTAGCGGACGCAGTCGGCGTCGCGCGCCTCCTCCTGGAGGACGTCGACGGCGCGGAGCGTCTCCCACAGGTGCAGGAGCGTGTGGTAGCGGCGGTGCGGCTCGTTCCAGCGGTCCAGGAGCTCCGCCCCGACCGCGGCCGCCTCGGGACCGCCCCCGGCCAGCCTCCGCCAGGCGGCGGCCAGCAGGACCGCCTCCTCCTCGTTCAGTGGCAAGGTCTCTCACCGTTCACGCGGGTACCTCGGACACTCCCGGTCCTTCCCACCCGGGCGCGTCGCCACCCGGCCGGATCAGATGTCGGACGCGTCCGCCGTCCGTGCCCCGGGGGCGGGGACGGCGGACCGGTGCACGAGCACCGGGTCCACGGCCTCGCAGCGGGGCTCCCCGGCGTCCGTGCCGGGGCGGCCCCGCCACCGGCCGGAACCCGCGGACACCCGGTGCGCAACCGGGCATCACGACGATTCTCGGCCATATCATGGGATGAATTTTGTCGTCTCCACTGATGGCCCGCGCAGGACCGCCGTGCTGGAATCCGGGGAGCGGGAACCACGAGCGGGACGGGGTCGGGATGTCACCCATCGAGACACTGCGGCGGATGCACCGGATCGCCGGGTGGCCGCTGCTCCTCGCCAGTTTCCTGGCCCGCCTGCCCATCTCCATGGCCCTGATCGGCATGCTCACCCTCGTCACCGCCACCACCGGCAGTGTGGCGGCCGCCGGAGCGGTGGCCGGCGCCTTCGCCCTCGGCGAGGCCGTCGGCGGCCCGGTCATCGCCCGCTTCGCCGACCGGCACGGGCAGCGGACCCCCGTGCTCGTCATGGCGCTGGTCGACGCCGTCCTGATCGTCCTGCTGGTCCTCGCGGTCCGGTCCGGGACCCCGACCCCCGCCCTCGCGGCGCTGGCCGCGGTCACGGGCATGTGCCTGCCCCAGATGGGGCCCATGGCCAGGACCCGGTGGGTGGTGCTGATCCGCCGGGGACCCGACCGGGGCGCGGAACGGGAGCGCTCGGTGTCGGCCGCCATGTCGGTCGAGGGCGTACTCGACGAGGCCGCGTTCGTCCTCGGCCCCGCCCTCGTGGGCGTGCTCACCGTGACCCTCTCCCCGTCGGCCGGCGTGCTGGGCGCCGCCGCTCTCATCGGCGTGTTCGGGGCCGTGTTCGCCCTCCACCGGACCGCCCCGGCAGGGACGCCGCCGGTGCGCGGCTCGGAGGGCCGGATCGCCACCCCCGCCCTGCTCGTGCTCACCGCCCCCATGTTCTGCCAGGGGCTGTTCTTCGGCGGCATGTCCACCGGCGTGACCGCGTTCGCGGCGGCCTCGGGGTACGGGGACCTGTCCGGCCTGATGTACGCGGTGATGGGCGCCAGCAGCGCGGCGGCCGGGCTGCTGATGGCCTCCCTGCCCGCCGGGTTCTCCCTGACCGCCCGGACGCGGGTCGCGGCCGGGGGCCTGTTCGTGCTCAGCCTGCCCCTGTACCTGGACCACGGGCCGGCCACGCTCGCGGTGGCCGTCTTCGTGCTGGGCGCGGCGATCGGCCCGCACATCGTGAGCCTCTTCGGGCTCATCGAGCGGGCCGCCCCGCCCAGCCGCCTCTCCCAGTCGATGGCCGTCGTCCTGAGCAGCCTGATCCTCGGCCAGGCCCTGGGGTCCGTGGTCTCGGGCGCCGTCGCCGACGCGTACGGCCACCAGGGGGCGTTCGCCCTGGCCACGCTCGGCGGACTGGTCTCCTTCGCCGTCGCCGTCCTGGTGATGCGGGCCCGCTGGTACGCGCGGACCGGCGAGGCACGGGACGAGCCGGGGGCCGGAGCGAAACCCTCCGCCGCCCCCTCGGCGGGGACCCGTGCGGCGCCGCTCGCGGAGCCGGGTGATCCTGGGAACATCGGGCGTTAAGCCCGCGTTAAAGAGGGGTCCGTCCCCCTACACACCCACCTAGGCTTGTGGACCGTGCTCGAACTACTGACCAGCATCAATCCCCGGCGCAAAGAGGTGCCCGTGCCACAGCTCAACGGGCTCGCCCGCGTCACCCTCTCCGTGCGGGACCGCGACGAGAGCGTGCGCTTCTACCGCTCCGTCCTGGGTTTCAAGGTGCTCGGACGACGCGACCACGACGGCACACTGCGCAGCGAGTGCCGTCACCCCGCGTCGGGCCTGATGGTCGCCCTCATCCAACACCGCGACAACTTCAAGAACCGGTTCGACCGCAGGCACTGCGGCCTGGACCGGCTCACCCTGGGCGTCGACAACCTCGGTGAGCTGGAGGCGTGGGAGGAGCGGTTCGCGGACATGGACGTGGAGCACTCCCCCGTCATGCACCGCGAGGAGGGCTCCACCCTGCTGTTCTACGACCCGGACGGCACCGAGCTCGGGCTGTTCTGCCCCGCGGAGCTGGACGCCGACGAGGACTGATCCGCCCCCGCCGGCTCCGTCCCTCCCGGCACACGGGAAGGCCCTGTCAGTCGGTCTCGACCAGCTTGAGGCGCACGTCGCGCTCGCCCAGCTCGTCCACGGCCGAGCGCGGGAGCCGGTCGTCCGTGATGATCAGGTCGAACTCCTCCAGGCTGGCCACCCTGAAGGTGCCGAACTTGCCGTACTTGGTGCTGTCGACGGTGAGCACGCTCTTGGAGGCGATCCGCAGCAGCGCCTGCTTGGCGACCACCTTGGCCTCGGAGGGCGTGGTCGAGCCGCGGTCGACGTCCCACGAGCTGCTGGCGATGAAGGCCAGGTCCACGTTCACCTGCCGCAGGAAGTCGGCGGTGAACCGGCCGACCGAGGAGTGGTCGGAGTGCGAGACGACGCCGCCGGTGTGGATCAGTTCGATCCCCGGGTACTCCATCAGGTGCCCGACCACGTTGAAGTCGCTGGTGATGACCGTCAGGCCGACCTTGTCGGTGAGCAGCGGCACCATCTGGAGCGTGGTCGTCCCCGCGTCCAGGTAGATGGTGAAGTTCTCTCTGACCAGCTCCGCGGCGGCGCGCGCGATGGCGCGCTTGGCGGGGACCTCCAGCTGGGCCTTGGCCAGGTAGGAGGGTTCGCTCTTGAGCCGCGCCGCGAGCCGTACCCCACCGGTGACGGACAGGACCTTGCCGTCGTTCTCCAGCGCCTGGATGTCGCGCCGGACCGTCATGTGGGACACGGACAGCATCGACGTGAGCTCGTTGATACTCAGCACGTGACGCTCCTGGAGGAGCTTCAGGATGTGCTCTCGTCGCTGGTCCGGGATCATCGTTCGCCTCACACTCGGGGGCCGGCCATGGGGACACCGTGCGATCACGACGCCATGTAACAAAGTTTCCCAGCTCATCGCGCCCGGAACGGTGCTCTCCGGACGTGAGTCCTCTCGCAATCGCGGCGAAGGGGCCCGGCCGCTCCGGCCGGGGCGGGCCCGGGCCACCGCCGCCGCGGACCTTCTTGGTGGATGTTTTTCCTGTTTGCGCCACGTGGGACGGCGGAATTTGCCACCCTTGACCGCATGACGCTGTCCATCGCACTGCGCGGAGACACCGCCCGCTTCCCGGGCAACACGCTCCCGGCCCTGCGTTCAGCCTGGCGCGCCGGGGCCGATCTGGTCAAGATCGACGTCCACCTGACCTCGGACGGCTACTCCGTCCTGGTCGACGAACGACTCGTGGCCCTTCCCGGTTCCCCGCCCCGCCCCGTGGACGGACTCACCCTGGCAGAACTCGCCGGGGTGCGCGACGACGTGGAACGGCGCATACCCACCCTGATGGAGGTCCTGGCCGAGTTCGGCGCCCACGGGCCCCCGCCCCTGCTCGTCGGCGCGGACACGCCGAGGGCCGCGCTGGCCGCGGACACGCTCCTGCGCGAACGCGGGTTCGGCGACCAGGTGCTCTTCACCGGTTCGGCCGAGACCCTCGGCGCGCTCCGGGCCAAGAGCCCCGGCGCCCGGCTCCTGGCGGTCTGGGAGCAGCCGGACATGCCTCCGGACGAGGCCGTCCGCGCCCTGGGACCGGAGTTCCTGGGCGCGCACCACACGCTCGTGACCCGGGAAGCGGTCGACGAGATGCACCGCTTCGGGTATCGCGTCACGGCCTGGGCCGTGAACGAGTTCCCGGAGATGGCGCGTCTGATCGGCATGGGCGTCGACGCGCTCGCCACGGAGCGGATCGCCGACCTCGTGTCGCTGACGAGCGGTCGGGGCCGGGGAGGGGCGACGGCGGTCGGGGCCGTCTGAGCCCCGGGCCCCGGTCGCGGGCGCGGGCGGGAGGGCACGTTCCCGGAGCCCGCCGGGGGCCGTTCCGGCGCGTGGCCGCCGTGCCCGCGGGGGCTCGGCGCCCGCGGCCGTTCCCCGCCCCGTCGGGTTCCGCCGTTCCACGCCGCTTCCGGCCACCCCGCGGATACCCTGGAAAGCGATGGCCCCTCGGGTGAAGACCGCGCACCCCTCTCCTTCCCTGCGCCCTCCCGACGACGAGAACCCCTATGACGGCCCACACCTCGCCCCGCGCGCTCCGAGCCGCCGCCCCGGTCCTGGACTGTGCCGCGCGCCTCTTCGCCCGGCACGGCTCGCGCGGACCGGGCGTGTCCGAGCTGATCCGCCGCATCGCCCTGGAGACCGGGGCGGACACGGCCTCCCTCCGCAGGGCGTTCCCCACCCGCACCGACCTGGCCTACGCCGTCGTGCTCAGGTCCGCACACGAGCGGGTCGACGGCCAGCTGGCCGCGGACCGGCCGGACCTGCCCGCCGTCGAACGCATGGCCTCGCTGGTCAGACGCCATGTGGAGACCGGCTGGCGGCACCGGGCCGCGTCAGCCCTGGCACACGAGCTGCTGCCGGTGCTGCGGGCCGTCCACCCCGCGCGCCACAGGGAGGTCGGCTCCCTCCTGCGCCTCTACCGGGAGCACATGCGCGGGATCATCGAGGACGGCGCGGCCGCGGGCGCCTTCGCCGTACGCGACCCCGGCCGGGCCGCCGACGAGGTGCTGGAGACCCTCGACTCGCTCCTGTACTGGTACGACCCGGATGCGGGGCTGAGCCTGGACGGCCTCGGCGCCGTCTACGTGGACCTGGTCGTCCACCACCACCTGGGCTCCCCCAGGTGAGGGGCGGGCTCACCCGCCGACGAGCTGCTGGAGGTCCACCGACTCGGCCAGCGCCCGCAGTCCCGCGTCCCCGGGGTGGATGTGGTCACCGGAGTCGTAGGCGGGCAGGAGGCGGGCAGGGTCGGCCGGGTCGCGCAGGACCGCGTCGAAGTCCCACACCCCGTCGAACGGCGACGCCGGGTCACCGATCTGCGTGCGCAGGTAGGCGTTGACCTGCTGCCGTGCCTGCTCGACCTCCGGAGTGCAGCGCCGCTCCCCCCCGCAGGGACCGAGCGTGGCCACGAACACCCGGACGCCGCGCGCCTCGGCCAGCCGGGCGATCTGGCCGAGCCCGCTGATCACCGCGTCCGGGGAGGTGCCCCAGCGCAGGTCGTTGATCCCCGCGAAGACGACCACGGTCTCCACGCCGCTCTGCGCGAACACGTCCCTCTGGACCCGGTGGACCATGGCGACCCCGCTGGGGTTGGTGGACACCCCCTCCCCCGGGTACCCGTCGGTGACCACGTGGTTCCCGGCCACGCCGACGTTGAGCACACCGGGGTTGAGCACACCGGGCTGTGCCGCGAGGCGTGTGCTCAGCACGTCCGGCCAGCGGCTGTGGGCGTCGCGGGTGGACCGCGTCCCGTCGGTGAGGGAGTCGCCGAAGGCCACGATCGCGCCGGGCCCGTCGGCGACCTCGATACCGGTCAGGAAAGGCCACTGCGCCACACGCCCGGTGAACGGCGCCCCGGTGGTGTCGAGCGTCTGGTCGCCGCTGCCCGGCTCGCTGCTGTAGTTGGTGTCCACCGCGGCGTAGTGCACGGGGGCCGCGGTCACCAGTTCGGGGAGGTGGAAGCTCACCAGGACGTCGGTGTGCGGCGGCAGGAGGATCTCCACCGGGTCGCTGAACACCTGTCCGCCCGCCGGGATGACGGTGTCGGCGCGTCCGTCGAAGGTGAGGGGGACCGCGGCCCCGCGCGTGCCGGCGGCGTCCCCCTGCAGCGCCAGCGAGGCGGCGCCCACCGTGACGGGCTCCGCGGCGAAGGTGTTGTCGAGGCGGATCCTGGCGACGTGCCCTCCGGCGGTGGTGCGGACCGACAGGCGCAGGGTCTGGTCCTGCCAGGGGCCGACCTCCAGGTACCCGGAGGTGGCCCGCGCCCAGGAGCCGGTCCAGCCGGAGGAGGGGCGGCCGTCCACGGAGAACAGGTGCAGGCGGCCCCCGTCCCCGTCCACCCGCGGCAGGACCACGTGGGAGACCTCCCGGGCCGGGTCGACGGGCACGCTGCGCGCGTACAGGCGCACGGAGCCGAGGGTGGGGCTCGGTCCGCCGACGCCGGCGGAGTTGGCGTAGGGCAGCGAGAGCGCCGCGTCCCCCGCGGGTCCCTCGACCCAGTCGGGGACGGAGAGGACGAACTCCTGCTCCGTGCCGTCCGTGTAGACCACGCGGCCCGTTCCGTGGACCGCGGGGCCGCCACCGGCGCCGCCGATCCGCGTGGCGGTGGCCAGGAAGGTGAGCGATCCGTAGCGGTCCTCGTCCAACCGGAGCAGCTGGCCGTCCGAGACCACGTGGTCGGGGCGCCCGGGGGCGTAGTCGGGGAGCTCGAGCTCGGTGCCCAGGAGGACCACCTCGCGGCCGGGAGTCCACCCGGCGGCGGCCAGGGCCTGCGAGGAGAGGCTGTGGCCCGCGCCGTCGAGGTCGACGTTGGCGGCGGAGTTGTCCCGGGAGATGCCGATCTCGTCCACGAGGCTGGCGAAGGGGGTGCCGATGGCCCGGGGCGCCGCCTGCTCCTGCCGGTCCTGGACGCCCGCGTCCCCGTCACGCGAGGTCACGACGTAGAAGGCGGTCACGAGGACCGTCGCCACGAGGGCTGCCGCCGCGCCGCGGAGCAGGTGCGGGGCGAGGTCGTCACGTCTGCGGCGGTGCGCGCCGCGCCCCCCGGTCCCATCAGCGCCCAACGCTCGCCCTTCCCGATGAAGTTCCACCGACGTGTCGGACGACGCCGGGAGCACGGTGGTTGTGAGACGTGGGACACCTCTGCGCCCCGAACGGCCGCCAGTTTAGACGAGCCGTCCCCGCTCACACGGTCGTTCGGAGCATGTTCCGGACCGCGTCTGTGGGCACTTCCGGGCGGTCCGGAGTCCGGGGGAACACAGGGGTTCCCCGTCTCGCACGACGCCCGCCCGGCGGCCGGACGGACGGACGACAGGACCGGACGGCCCCTCTCCGAACGGTACGCAGAGGAATCCGTATGAATAAGACATACGCGCCGAAAGTCCACGAAGTTCACCAGGGCGGACACGGGTCCGCCCCCACCCCCTGCGGACGAAGGGGTTCTCCACCGGCCGAGGGCGGAGGGGCCCGGACCCGCGAACGGGGACCGGCGGGTCACGGACCGGCCGACCCCGACGAGCGCCCCGATGGCCGCACCTCGGCATTACCGCCACCGAGGATACCGGGATCTTCGGCACTCCTCCCCACGAAACCCGCCACCACCGGACGCACCCCGACCCATGGGGCTCTCGGGAGCCCGGAACCGGCACACGGGGCGGCCGGGACGGGAGGGACCGGCGCACCCGCCGCACGCCCCTCCGGGGCACTGGGAGGATCACACGGCCAATACAGGGACTAATCCCCCACAAGTAGCAGAATAGGACGGACGCGGCCTTGATGTCCTACTTCGGATTTACGCGAGGTACTTGGACGGGGCCGGGACCGGGTTCGACGACTTCCGAGGCCCGAAACTTCCACGCGTATTCGGCGCGGCCACCGGACGGAACCGTGGAAGTCCGTAGCCGACCGTAGGGCACAAGAAAGCGCCGCTGGCCTGTATCCGCAGGTCGGCGGCGCTTTTGGTGTGCCTGGAGGGGGTAGGCCGGGCAGGACTCGAACCCGCGACCCAGGGATTATGAGTCCCCTGCTCTAACCAACTGAGCTACCGGCCCGCCGTCGTCGGCAAACGTCATCCTAACAGGGTGTGTCCGGCGTTTCCGCGCCGTAAATCCGTTACAGGACAGGCCCTGCTGGGACCGGGTGCGCGGGCGCGCCGCGAACACCGCACCTGGGTCCCGGGCCCCGAGGGGGCTCGGTCTAGGGTGGTGGAGTGCGGCGCGCGACTGGACGGACCCCAGCGCCCGGCACCGACGCCGCGTATGACCCGTTGGTAACATCGCGGGTCGCACATCGTCGTCAGGAGAGTTCACGCCATGTCCAAAGCACCCGTCAACGTCACCGTCACCGGCGCCGCCGGCCAGATCGGATACGCCCTCCTGTTCCGGATCGCGTCCGGCCAGCTGCTCGGCGCCGACACCCCGGTGAAGCTGCGTCTGCTGGAGATCCCGCAGGCCGTCAAGGCCGCCGAGGGCACCGCGATGGAGCTCGACGACTGCGCCTTCCCCCTGCTCCAGGGCATCGACATCTTCGACGACGCCACCAAGGCCTTCGAGGGTGCCAACGTCGGCCTGCTGGTCGGCGCCCGGCCGCGCGGCAAGGGCATGGAGCGCGGCGACCTGCTCCAGGCCAACGGCGGCATCTTCAAGCCCCAGGGCGAGGCGATCAACGCCGGCGCCGCCGACGACATCCGGGTACTCGTGGTCGGCAACCCGGCCAACACCAACGCCCTCATCGCCCAGAGCAACGCCCCGGACGTCCCGGCCGAGCGCTTCACCGCGATGACCCGCCTCGACCACAACCGCGCGCTCACCCAGCTCGCCAAGAAGCTCGGCGTGTCGATCAACGACATCAAGAAGCTCACCATCTGGGGCAACCACTCCGCCACCCAGTACCCGGACCTGTTCAACGCCGAGGTCGGCGGCGGCAACGCCGCCAAGGCCGTCGGCGACCAGGCCTGGCTGGAGAACGACTTCATCCCCACCGTCGCCAAGCGCGGCGCCGCGATCATCGAGGCCCGTGGCGCGTCCTCGGCCGCCTCCGCCGCCAACGCCGCCATCGACCACGTCTTCGACTGGGTGAACGGCACCCCGGAGGGCGACTGGACCTCCGCCGCCATCCCGTCCGACGGCTCCTACGGCGTGCCCGAGGGCCTCATCTCCTCCTTCCCGGTCGTGTCCCGCGAGGGCAAGTGGGAGATCGTCCAGGGCCTGGAGATCGACGAGTTCTCCCGCGCCCGCATCGACGCCTCGGTCAACGAGCTCGTCGAGGAGCGCGACACCGTCCGGAAGCTCGGCCTCGTGTAGGGCCGCAGGGCCGCTGACGGGCACGCCTCCCACGGGGGCGTGCCCGTCGCCGTGTAGGGGCCGGCCGGGGCGCGCGGGGCGCCGCTGCGGGTCGGCGGGGGCCCGCCACGTCCCGAAGGGGACTTGGGAGCGGGCAGTATAGAGACTGTGAGTCTCATCGATGTGCTTCCGGCCGAACCAGAACCCGACTCCCTCTTCGAGGCGTTCGCTTTGTGGGCCGAGGAGCGGGGCCTCACCCTCTACCCGCACCAGGAGGAGGCCCTCATCGAGGTCGTCTCCGGGTCGAACGTCATCCTCAACACCCCCACCGGCTCCGGTAAGAGCATGGTCGCCACGGGCGCGCTCTTCGCCGCCCTGGCCCGCGACGAGTGCGCGTTCTACACCGCGCCCATCAAGGCGCTGGTGTCGGAGAAGTTCTTCGACCTGTGCAAGATCTTCGGCACCGAGAACGTCGGCATGATGACCGGCGACGCCAGCGTCAACGCCGACGCCCCCATCGTGTGCTGCACCGCCGAGGTCCTCGCCCAGATCGCGCTCGCCGAGGGCGCGAACGCGGACATCGACACCGTCGTCATGGACGAGTTCCACTTCTACGCCGAGCCCGACCGGGGGTGGGCGTGGCAGGTGCCCCTGTTGGAGATGCCGCAGGCGCAGTTCCTGCTGATGTCCGCCACCCTGGGCGACGTCAGCCGGTTCGAGGAGGACCTGGAGAAGCGCACCGGGCGCACCACGGCCGTGGTCGCCTCCGCCGAGCGCCCCGTCCCCCTCTACTACGACTACCGGGTGACCCCGCTGCACGAGACGCTGGAGGAGCTGCTCCGCGACGGCAACGCGCCCGTGTACATCGTGCACTTCACGCAGGCGCAGGCAGTCGAACGCGCCCAGTCGCTGACCAGCATCAACATGTCCACCAAGGAGGAGAAGGCGGCGATCGCGGCGGAGATCGGCAACTTCCGCTTCACGACCAAGTTCGGCCGCAACCTCTCCCGGTACGTGCGGCACGGCATCGGCGTGCACCACGCCGGCATGCTGCCCAAGTACCGGCGCCTGGTCGAGCGGCTGGCCCAGGCGGGCCTGCTCAAGGTCATCTGCGGCACCGACACCCTGGGGGTCGGGGTGAACGTCCCCATCCGCACCGTGCTGTTCACCGCCCTCAGCAAGTACGACGGGGTGCGCGTGCGCCGCCTGCGCGCCCGCGAGTTCCACCAGATCGCCGGGCGGGCGGGACGCGCCGGGTTCGACACGGTCGGCCACGTGGTGGCGCAGGCCCCCGAGCACGTCGTCGAGAACGAGAAGGCCCTGGCCAAGGCGGGCGACGACACCAAGAAGCGCCGCAAGGTGGTGCGCAAGAAGGCGCCCGAGGGGTTCGTCTCCTGGGACGAGGCGACCTTCAACAAGCTCATCGAGGCCGACCCCGAGCCGCTGGCCTCGCGGTTCCGGGTGAGCAACGCCATGCTGCTCAGCGTGATCGCCCGCCCGGGCAACTGCTTCACCGCGATGCGCCACCTGCTCACCGAGAACCACGACGACCGGCCCGCGCAGCGCCGCCACATCCACGAGGCGATCGCCATCTACCGGTCGCTGCTCGACGGCGGCATCGTGGAGACCCTGCCCGAACCCGACGACCAGGGCCGCACCGCCCGGCTCACCGTGGACCTCCAGGCGGACTTCGCGCTCAACCAGCCTCTGTCGACGTTCGCGCTGGCCTCGCTGGACCTGCTGGACAAGGAGTCGCCGACCTACCCGCTCGACGTGCTCACCGTCGTGGAGTCGACCCTGGACGACCCCAGGCAGATCCTCGGCGCCCAGCTCAACAAGGCCCGCGGCGAGGCCGTCCAGCAGATGAAGATGGACGGCATCGAGTACGACGAGCGCATGGAGCTGCTGGAGGAGGTCGACTACCCCAAGCCGCTGGAGGAACTCCTCCACCACGCCTACGACGTCTACCGGCGCGGCCACCCCTGGGTGGGCGACCACCCGCTCCGGCCCAAGACCGTGGCACGCGACATGTACGAGCGGGCGATGAACTTCGTCGAGTACGTCGGCCACTACGAGCTGGCGCGCTCGGAGGGCCTGGTCCTGCGCTACCTGGCCAGCGCGTACAAGGCGCTCAACCAGACGGTGCCCGACGACGCCAAGACGGAGGAGCTGCGCGACCTCATCGAGTGGCTGGGCGAGCTGGTCCGCCAGGTCGACTCCAGCCTGCTGGACGAGTGGGAGCGGCTGACCAACCCCGAGGAGGAGGCCCCGGAGGGGCAGGAGCCCGCCGAGGAGAAGGTGCGGCCGGTCACGGCCAACGCGCGGGCCTTCCGGGTGCTGGTGCGCAACGAGATGTTCCGCCGCGTCGAGCTGGCCTCCCGCCGCCGCTACGGGGACCTGGGCAAGCTGTCCCAGGACGGCGAGTGGAGCGGCGAGGAGTGGGCCGAGGCCGTGGAGGAGTACTTCGCCGAGCACGACGAGATCGGGACCGGACCCGACGCGCGCGGACCGAAGATGCTGCTCATCGAGGAGGAGACCGGGCTGTGGCGCGTGCGCCAGATCTTCGCCGACCCGGCCGGCGACCACGACTGGGGCATCAGCGCGGAGGTGGACCTGGCCGCGTCCGACGCGGAGGGCTACGCGGTCGTGCACGTGGTGGACGTCAACCGGCTGTGACCGTCGAGGGCCCGGGCGGGGTCGCCCCCCGGGCGGCGGTCACGCCGGGGCCGGTCGGCGCCGAGGCCCCCTTGTGACAGGGGAACCGCGCCGCAGACCGCCGCACCGGCCCCTTTCCCCGCCTGTGGACGGCCCCGGTCAGCCGAGCAGGTGGGCGTTGACCTCCCGGACCCCCTGGGCGAGGTCGGGGCGCTCGACGACGGTCCTGCCCGCCGCCCGGAGCCGCTCGGCGCCGTCGCAGTCGACGAACAGGGCGGGCTCCCGCCAGGCGAACACCACGCGCGGGATCGGTGTGGTGAGGATGAGCGCGCTGCACGCCGTCGGCCGGGAGGCCCGGGAGCTGCACGGCTCCAGCGACGAGTAGAGGGTGGCCCCGCGCAGACGGGGGTCGCCGGGGTCGGTCCCGCGCAGCGCGGCCTCCTCGGCGTGGTCGCGCGGGTCGTCCCTGCGTGAGTAGCCCTCGCCCAGGACCGTGCCGTCCCCGGCGACCACGGCGCAACCGACCGAGAAGGCGGTGGCGGAGGGCGGGCACGACCGGGACAGCTCGACGGTCCGGAGGAGCCAGTGCGCGTCCGCGCCGCCCGCGGCCGGCGGCGGCCCGGGGGTCACCGGTCCTCCCCGCGGGTCCGGGGCACGCCCGTCCCGGCGCTCCCGTCCGCCCCGGCCCGTCCTCCCCCGGCCTCCCTCTCCTGCGGGCCGCGGTTGTCGGGGCGGTAGCGCAGGACCGCGACGTCCCCCAGGGCCCTGGCCTCCACGAGGCGCATCGGCGCGGCGGCGGAGTACGGGTAGGCGCCGGGCAGGACGAAGCGCGGCGCGTCCTCCTCCCCCACGAAGAACGGGGCGACCGCCAACCGGATCTCGTCCACCAGGCCCGACGTGAGGAACATGGTGTGGATGTGGCCGCCGCCCTCCACGAGCAGCCGGCCCACCCCGCGGTTCGCGAGGTCGGCCAGGACGGCCTCGGCGGTGGGCGGGCTTCCGGCGTCGACGACCTCGGCCGGCGGGTCCGAGGCGGGCCTGCCGGACAGGCCGGCCCTGGCGGCGTCCACCCCGGGCCCGCCGGTGTAGACGACCGCACCGGCGTCACCGGTGGAGAAGAACCGGGCCCGGGGGTCGAACTCTCCGCTGCGGGTGACCAGGACCTTGAGCAGGTTCTCGGTGCGGCCCTCCCCGCGTCTGCGCGCGCGCAGGGCAGGGGAGCGTACGAGGAGCCGCGGGTCGTCCGCACGCAGGGTGCCGGCCCCCACGAGGATCGCGTCGCATCCCGCGCGCAACTCGTCCACCTCGGCGAAGTCGGCCTCGTTGGAGAGGCGGAGCCGCTCCGGGGTGGTGTCGTCGATGCGCCCGTCGACCGACATGGCGCAGCTCAGGATGGTGTGGGGACGGTCCATGCCCCCAGGCTAGCGAGACGCCGGCGCCCGGGGCGCACCGCCGCGACGGGAGCGGCCGCGCCGCCGCCGGGGCCGGAAGAGGCCATCCGGCGGTTCCGGCGGCGGATCGGGTTTCGGGCCCCGCGCCGGGGGAAGGCCCCCGCCGGGCACCGCGCTCTTTTCGACGACGCAATCCGTTTGCGAAGTGTGCCGTATTCTTCTCCGCCTCCGTTGATTTCCGCAGGCAGTGGGCACGCACGATAAATGGGCGGTCGATTCGTAGTACTAATGCCTTATCCCGGACAGGCCCCGGGGAGCCCTGGACGCCTGCGGCAGTGCTTCCCCCGGGCCCTTCCCGCACGCCTCCGGAGCACCATCAGGATCGGAATCCTCCCGCTGGCCCGCCGGGGCAGGGGTTGTGGGGACCGAGCATCCTCCTTGATTCCTCACATAAAGGACATTACGCATATATGTCCTAGCCAACCCAAGTGTGCCGTAACGTACACGCCCGGTCGACCCGGGGCCACACGGACGCCGTCTTTTACCACCCGAGTCCGTGACTCGGTTAACAACCACGTCAACCAGGAATAGAATCCAGGGGTCGACCAAACTTCCCCACCTCAGACAAGAGGACGGCGATGTCTCGATTCACTTCCCCCGATTTCCTGAGGCAGGCGGGGGGCAAAAACGTCCGGGCCAACCCTCCGCCCGCCGTCGACCTGGCTCGTCCGAGCCTGGCACGGCTCCGTTCCTTCCACCTCAAGGGCAAGGACCACTTCGAGGTCGATCGCGACCTGGCGAGCAGGGCCGAACGCACCGCACCCGGTTTCCAGGACCTGGTCCTGGGTGAACGCGCCTTCCTCCAACGGGCCGTCCGCCACCTCGCCGAGAGCGAGGGAATCCGGCAGTTCATCCAGGTCGGCGCGGGCCTGCCCGCTCCCGGCGACCCCCACCAGATCGCGCAGGAGCACGCGCCGGGCGCACGCGTGCTCTACGCCACCGACGACCCCGTGGTACTGACCCACCACCTGGCCCTGCTCCGCGACGGACACACCACCACCGCGGTGCGGGCCGGCCTGACCACCCCGCGCAGGCTCCTGGACGACCCCGAGACCCGGGCGTTCCTCGACCTGGAGCGCCCCGTGGGGCTGCTGCTCACCGGGGTGGTCGCGCACACGTCCGACGCCGACGCCCCGGCCGAGCACATCGCGGCCCTGCGGGACTCCCTCGCGCCCGGCAGCCACATGGTCCTCAGCCACTACTGCCGTCCCGACCAGTCGTTCTTCCCCAAGGACTTCTCCCGGGCCGAACAGCTGGAGAGGGTGTTCCTGGACCGGCTCGGTTCGGGCCGCTGGCGCACGCGCAAGGAGATCGAGGTGTTCTTCGAGGGCTGGGAGGTCCCCGAACCCGGTCTGATCGAGGTCCAGCGCTGGCGCACGCTCCCCGTGGCCCCGCCGGTCCCGGGCTGCTACCAGATGCCGCAGCGCAACCGGCGGCTCATCATCGGCGGCATCGGCAGGATCTGACCGCCTCCGCTCCCCCTGTCCCGCGCTGGAGCCGCCGGCCCGGCAGCGGGAGGGGGCCGCCCCGCAGGGCGGGAGGCGGCGGAGCACCAGGACGGACCCGTGTGTTTGGTCGACCCCGACACCGCGCGGCGAATGTCCGCGGGGACCGCGTCGCGGCGGTCCCCCGGAACGGTCCGTAGAACGGAAGAGGGCCCCTCCCGTGGGAGGGGCCCTCTTCGTGTGGGCTCCCGCGATTGGACTCGAACCAATGACCTGCCGGTTAACAGCCGGCTGCTCTGCCAATTGAGCTACGCGGGATCGTGCGCCCCCGCGACCCGCGGGCCGTGGCGACAGGACAAGCCTAGCGCCTCCCCCGGGGTGCTCGCGACGTGTTTTCCGGGCTCCCGCGCCGGGTCGCGTGCCCCGTCCGCCGGGAGTCAGCCACAGGGTCCGGACATGCGGGAAGGGCCCGCCGGATCTCTCCGACTGGCCCTTTCCGATACGCTCCCGCGATTGGACTCGAACCAATAACCTGCCGGTTAACAGCCGGCTGCTCTGCCAATTGAGCTACGCGGGATCGTGCGCCCCCGCGACCCGCGGGCCGTGGCGACACCACTAGCGTAGCGCCCCCGGAGAGTGCTCGTGACCGGTGTCGGCACGTGTGGCGGAGCGGCGACAGGGTAACGTGCCAGGCACGGAACACGCCGATCGTCTCCAAGGTCTGAAGAGGGACCCATGCGCTACCGGATCACGTTCGTCGCCGGACTCGCCATCGGATACGTCCTGGGCGCCAAGGCGGGCAGGGCCCGCTACGAGCAGCTCGCACGGACGGCCCGCAGGGTCGCGGACAGCCCCGTCGTCCAGGAGGTCGCCGGGCTCGTCGGCGCCCAGGTCGGCAACGCGGGTCGCACCGTCTACGACAAGACCGTCAACAAGATGCCGATCACGTCGCTGCGCGACTTCCTCGCCCGGCCCACCGACGAGGAGATCGAGCTCGTCGAGTGGGAGACCAGGGTGTCCAACGGCACCCAGCCCGGGAGCGGGCGCTCCGACGACGACGGGGCGGACCGCCCGTGACACTGTTCCGCCGCGGCGTCCCCGCGGGGGTCCGCGCCGGGCTGGAGCGGGGCGAGCGCGTGCTGGCGCACGCGCCCGTCGCCGTTCCGGCCGGGCGGGACGCCGGCGAGCAGGTGCTCGTCACCACCACGCGCGCCCTGTACCTGCCCGGCGGGCGGGCCGTGCCCTGGGAGGACATCGACCGGGCGAGCTGGACCCCCGACACCTTCAGGTTCACGGAGGAGGGGGCGGGCGAGCACACGGTCCGCCTGCGCTCCGACCCGGCCGCCGACGGCGTCGACTACCGCCGCCTGGCGGAGACCGTCGCCGAGCGCGTCACCGCGACCATCCTGGTCAACCGCTTCGTGCCGTTCCCCGGCGCCGGATCCACCACCGGTTTCCGGCTGGTGGCGCGCCGTCCGCCCGGCGGCGCCGACGTGGACTGGCGCGTCCACCTGGGCGAGGGCGTCGACCCGGACGACCCGCGCCTGTCCGACGCCGTCTCCCGGGCGCTGTCGGCCCTGCACGACCAGATGGGCGTCTAGGACGTGGTCCGCGGGTCATTCCGGGCTCGCGTCCGCCGGGCTGCCTCTCGCCGCGCCGACCGCGCTCGGACAGCCAAACCCGGGCTGACCTTCGCCACTCGTCTTGCGAGAGATGGCCCGGCGACCGCTCGCGGCGATCGGCGCAAGCACCGAGCCCGCCGAAAGCACCCACGGACCACACCCTAGGAAGCGCCCTCCGGGGCGGCCCCGGGGCGGGACGGGCGCCGGTCGATCCCCCGGGCGAGGACCTCTGCCAGGTGCAGGGCCCTGCGCCCCGTTCCCTGCGCGATCTGGGTGCGGCAGCTGTAGCCGTCGGCGAGCACCAGCGTCTCCGGGGCGGCCTCCCGCACCCGGGGCAGCAGCTCGCGCTCCCCGATGGCCCTGGAGACCTCGTAGCGGCCCTCCGTGAACCCGAAGTCCCCCGCGAGCCCGCAGCAGCCCGAGTCCAGGACCTCCCCGTCGATCCCGGCCCTGGCGATGAGCGCGCGGTCGGCGTCGAACCCGATGACCGCGTGCTGGTGGCAGTGCACCTGGGCCAGCGCGGAGGCCGGCACCCGGGGCGGCTGCCAGTCCGGCGCGTACTCCTCCAGGAAGCCCGCCAGGGTGTGCACGGACGCGGCCACCCGCTCGCTCTCCGGGCCCGGCAGCAGCTCCAGCAGGTCGTGGCGGAGCGCCGCGGTGCAGCTGGGCTCCAGCCCCACCACCGGCAGCCCCTCCTCGACCAGCGGGGCCAGGGCGCGCACCGCGCGGCGCATGACGGCGCGCGCCACGTCGAGCTGCCCCGTGGACACCCATGTCAGGCCGCAGCACACCTGTCCCCGGGGCAGGACGACGGTGAACCCGGCGTCCTCCAGGACCCGCACGGCGGCGGCGGGCACGCCCGGGTTCATGTGGTTGCCGAAGGTGTCCGGCCACAGGACCACCCTCGGCCCCCCGCGGCGCGCCTCCCCCCGGGCGGCCCGGCGGCGGAAGGCGCGGGTGAAGGTGGTGCGGGCGAACGACGGCAGGTCGCGCTCGGCCGCCACGCCGGCGACCCTCTTCGCCAGGCGGGAGACCCCCGGCAGCCGGGTGGCACGGTCGGCCTCGGCCGGGGCCAGGGCCGCCATCCTCGCCCAGAGCGGCAGCCAGCCCATCGAGTAGTGGGCGGCCGGGCGCACCCGGTTGCGGTAGTGCTGGTGAAGGAACTCGGCCTTGTAGCTCGCCATGTCCACGTTGACGGGGCAGTCGCTCAGGCACCCCTTGCAGGACAGGCACAGGTCGAGGCTCTCGCGCACCTCCTCCGAGCGCCACCCGTCCGTGACGACCTCGCCCCTGGCCATCTCGAACAGCAGGTGGGCGCGGCCCCGTGTGGAGTGCTTCTCCTCCTGGGTGACCTGGTAGCTGGGGCACATGACGCCCGGTCCGGACTGGCGGCGGCACTTGCCGATCCCGGAGCAGCGGCGCAGCGCGCCGGCGGGGTCGCCGCCGTCGTCGCCGTAGGCCAGGGTCGCCCGCGACAGGAGCGGCAGCGGTGTCGCGTCCCGTCCCGGGGACGCCTGCCGGGACGGGACGGTGTCGGCGGCCACCCGGATGTCGGCGTCGAGTGGGAGGGGGTCGACGATGATGCCGGGGTTCATGAGGCCGGCGGGGTCCCAGACGCGCTTGAACTCCCCGAAGGCGCGGATCAGCCCCTCGGGGTACATGCGGGCCAGGAGTTCGGACCGGGCCTGGCCGTCGCCGTGCTCGCCGGACAGGGACCCGCCGTGCCGGACCACCGTGTCGGCGGCCTCCTCCATGAAAGCCCGGTACTCCTGTCGGCCGCGCTCGTGGGTGAGCTCGAAGTCGATGCGCACGTGGAGGCAGCCGTCGCCGAAGTGCCCGTAGACCACCCCGAACCGGCCGTGGCGCTCCATGAGGGCGTCGAAGTCGCGCAGGTAGGCGCCGAGGTTCTCCGGCGGGACCGCCGCGTCCTCCCAGCCCGACCAGGCGTCCGCCCCGGCGGGGGTGCGCTGGGTGAGCCCGGCGCCCTCTTCGCGGATGCGCCAGAGCGCCCTCTGGTGGGCCGGGTCGGAGACGACGCCGGCGTCCTGGGGGCGGGAGGCCCGGGGAAGGCCGGCGAGCATGCGGTCGGCGGCCTCGGCCGCTCCGCCGGGGTCCGGCCCGGCGATCTCCACCAGGAGCCAGGCGCCGCCCTCGGGGAGGGGAACCCGGGCGCGGGAGCCGTGCAGGTCCAGGGCCGCGACCATGCGGTCGTTGATGCCCTCGACGGTGAGCGGGGCGTGGCCGAGGAGGTCGGGGACCGCGTCGGCGGCCGAGGCGGCGTCCGGGTAGCCGAGGACCGCCAGGGCCCGGGCGGGCGGCGACTCGACGAGGCGGACCGTGGCGCCGAGGACGAACGCGCAGGTGCCCTCGGTGCCGACGAGCGCGGCGGCGACGTTGCGGCCCTTCTCCGGGAGCAGCCGGTCCAGGGCGTAGCCGGAGACGCGGCGCCGGAACTCGGGCATGGCGGTGCGCAGCTCGGCCCGGTGCGCGTCGACGAGGCGGGCCAGTGCGGTGTGGATCTCCCCCTCTCGCCCGGGCCGCCGGGTGAGGGCCTCGAACTCCTCCGCGGTGTCGGAGGAGCCGACGGTGAGGCGGGTGCCGTCGCTGAGCAGCAGGTCGAGGGAGACGATGTTGTCGGCGGTGGTCCCCCAGGCCACGGAGTGGGAGCCGCAGGCGTTGTTGCCGACCATGCCGCCGATGGTGCAGCGGCTGTGGGTGGAGGGGTCGGGCGCGAAGGTCAGCCCGTGTTCGGCGGTGGCGGCGCGCAGGTCGTCGAGGATGACGCCGGGCTGCACGGTGGCGGTGCGGGCCTCGGGGTCGATGTGCTCGATGGCGCGCAGGTGGCGGGAGGTGTCGATGACGACGCCGGTGCCGATGGCGTTGCCCGCGATGGACGTGCCGCCGCCCCTGGGGACGACGGGTACGCCGTGCGCCGCGCAGGCGCGGACGGCCGCCACGCAGTCCTCGACGGTCTCGGGCACGACCACCGCGAGGGGGACGCGCCGGTAGTTGGAGGCGTCGGACGTGTAGAGGGCGCGGGTGCCCGCGTCGAAGGAGACCGTGCCCCGGATGCTGCTCTCCAGGTCGCGGCGGAGTCCGGCGACGTCGGTTCGGGCGCTGGTACTGCTGTGCGGGTCGGCCATGGTGCCCAGGGTGGCGCGGCCGGTGGCGGCCCCGCAACCGTGCCGCGCGGATCCGTGTCGGCGGGGGCGGGCCTGCGGGCGGAATCCGCGGGGGGCCGGGAACGGCGGCGGGACGGGGCCTCAGGGGGCCGGGACGGCACACGGGCGGCGGACCACGGAGGGCAGGCTCCGGGACACGGGCAGCAGGACACGGGTCCGGGCGGGCGGGACGGGCTGCCCGTCCGCCGCGGCGGGGCCTTCGGCCGGGCCGGCGGTCAGCCCCCGAGCGACGCGTCCATGGCGCGCACCAGGGTGCCGTCGGGGTCCATGTCCAGGTTCCACACCATGAGCCCGCCCAGGCCCCGGTCGAGTACGTACTCGCCCTTGAGGGCGATCACGTCGGGGTTGTCGTAGGTCCACCACTCGTCGCCGTCGTGGACCCAGTAGGCGCCGGCCTCCTCGTCCAGGTGGCGGCGCCCCTCCAGCTCCTCCAGGTCGCCGAAGGCCATGGTGGGGCCGTCGTAGTGGTCGTCGGCGGGCCCCTCGGCGGTCTGGCCGCGCCCTCCGTCCCGGTCGGAGCGCACGCCCTGCCAGCCCCGGCCGAAGGCGGGGACGCCCATCACCAGCTTCTCCGGGGGCGCCCCCGCGTCGAGGTAGCGCCGGATCGCGGCGTCGACGCTGTTGGCGTCCGGCTGGGAGGCGGGCGCGAACAGGTTCGAGTGGTGGGCGGTCCCGTCGCTCCACGGCCCGGCGAAGTCGTAGCCCTGCACGGTGGCGAAGTCCACCTGCCCGAAGATCGCGGGGTCGTAGGACCCGCTGGTCTCCGCCGCTCCGGACAGGGACACCGACAGGACGTACTCCTCCCCCGTCTCCGCGGACAGCTCGTCGAGCCGGCGGCGGAACTCGGCGACCAGCAGGGTGAAGTTGGCGGCGTCGTCGGGGTGCTCGACGTTGTCCGGGTGCCCGGCTCCCCCGGGCCACTCCCAGTCCAGGTCGATGCCGTCGAAGACCCCGGCGGCCGCGCCGTCGCCCCCTTGGGGCTCGCCGCCGCGGACCGGGAGGTCGCCCCGCAGCCACAGGTCCACGCAGGAGGCCGCGAAGGCCTCACGGGACTCCTGGGTGCGCGCCGCGACCGAGAAGTGGGTCGACCAGTTCCAGCCGCCCAGGGAGAGGCTGGCCCCCAGGTCCGGGTGGCGTTCGCGCAGCAGGCGCAGCTGGTTGAGTCCGCCCGCGAGCTCCTGCTCGTACTCGTCGGGCTCGCCGCCGACGCTCTCGTCCCCCTCGTACCTGCGCTGGTACAGCTCCCACGGCTGGTCGTGGGTGTCGGGGATGTGGCAGAGCCCCTCCGGGCTGATCGCCCCGAACGCCCACATGAGCCGGGTCAGGCGGTCGGCGGAGCCGCTGTCCTCGAACTCCTTGAGGGTGTATCCGCGGTTGGCCACGTTCCAGTCGGCGAAGTACCCGATGCGCTCGGGGTTCCTCGCGGTCGCGACGGCGAAGAGCCCCGTGACCAGTGCCCCGGCGGTGACGACGGCCCCCAGCGCGAGGAGCGGGGAGCGCCGCCGGGGGAGGTCCGGGGTGTTCGGCTGGTTCGGGGTGGCGGTCACCCCTCGACGTTAGGGGCCGGGGGCGGCGGGCACCGGAGGTTCGGCCCATGTCGGCCACATGAGGCCGTTCCCGCCGCGGCGGGGAACCCTGGGGGCGGCCCGTGCGTTGGTTTTCGGGTCCGGGGTGGCGCGGGCGGGCGGCGCGGCGCGGTCAGTCGCCCGTGATGTAGTCGCGCAGGGTGCCGGCCCGGGAGGGGTGCCGGAGCTTGGCCAGGGTCTTGGCCTCGATCTGGCGGATGCGTTCGCGGGTCACCCCGAACTCGCGGCCGACCTCCTCCAGGGTGTGCGGGTGCCCGTCGGCCATCCCGAAGCGCAGCCGGATGATGCGCCGCTCCCGGTCGGACAGGTCGCCGAGGATGGCGTGCAGCTGCTCCTGGAGCAGGGTGAAGGCCGCCGCCTCGACCGGGACGACCGCGTCGGAGTCCTCTATGAAGTCACCGAAGTCGGACTCCTCGTCGCCGATCGGCGCCTGGAGCGACACGGGCTCCCGGGCGATCCGCTGGATCTCCAGGATCCGGTCCCCGACGCATCCGGCGGCCGAGGAGACCTCCGCGGTACTCGGTTCGCGCCCGAGCTGCTGGTGGAGCTGGTGCTGCACCCGGACGAGTTTGTTGATCGTCTCGACCATGTGGACGGGGATGCGGATCGTGCGCGCCTGGTCCGCTATCGCCCGGGTGATGGCCTGCCTGATCCACCACGTCGCGTAGGTGGAGAACTTGAACCCCTTGGCGTAGTCGAACTTCTCGACGGCGCGGATCAGGCCGAGGTTGCCCTCCTGGACGAGGTCGAGGAAGAGCAGGCCCCTCCCCATGTACCGCTTGGCGATCGACACGACCAGGCGGAGGTTGGATTCGATCAGGCGCCTCTTGGCCCGCCCTCCCTCCTCCACGAGGACGGCGAGCTCCTCCGGCGAGCACGCGCCGTCGGCGCACGACCGGTGCTGCGCGTACAGGCCGACCTCGACGGCCCTGGCGAGCTCGACCTCCTGCTCGGCGGTGAGCAGCGGCACCCGGCCGATCTCGCGCAGGTACAGGCGCACCAGGTCCGATCCGGAGCGGCGGGCGCCGTCGGGGGGCTGGGCGGCCTCGTCGGGGTCGGAGACCTCGATGCCGATCCGGGCGAGGTGGGCGACCGTCCGGTCCAGCGACTCCGGCGGCGCGTCCAGTCGTTCCAGGGCCGAGGCGACCTCGCTCCGGCTGACCGCCCCGCCACCGGTGTCGGGGAGCAGTCCGGCCACCTGGCGAATGGGTGGCATTTCGTTGGTCGCAACCGTGGGAGACACCATCCCATTGTGCCCTTTCGGGCACCGGAAAAGGGAGAACTACTATTGTCACCCCGGTGCTACATACCGTCCGCCAACTCGTCCTGGAAGGCACGTTTTTCCTGCTGGAGCGCCATGAGTTCGGTCAATACCCGCTGTTGTTCCTCAACCTGGGAACCCGATCCCAGGCGGGACAGCTCTGACCTCAGGTTTGACTCGCGCCGGTTGATGGAATGAGTTCTGATTGTGCTCAGCATTTGCCGCGCGTAATGCTCGTCGAGTTCTCCGTAGAACTCCACCTGCTCGACCGCCAGCCGGGTGAGGAAATCCCGCTGGGTCTCGTTGGGAGCGGCCTCCCGCAGGGCGCTCACCCACGCGGCGGGGTCGTGCGCGGCGGCCACTCCCCCCGCGGCGATGATGAGCTGGAGCACCGCCTTGTGCTGGGGGACGGTGAAGTCCTCGTCGGTGAACTTGTCGAAGCCGACGGCCAGGGACGGGTACTGGAGGGCGATCTTGAGCGCCTGGCGCTCGCGGAGCAGGGACTGGTCGTTCAGGTTGTACGGGGCGTCCTGCGCGTCGGGGGTGGGAACGGGGCGCGCCGCGGGCGCGGCCGTCCGCCCCTCCTGCGCGCCTCCCCGGCGGATGTGCTGGTTGACGCGGCGCAGCACGAAGGACTCGTCCAGGATGCCGAGCCAGCGGTCCAGGTTGGTGCCGTAGAGCCTGCGCACCCCCGCGTTGCGGATGCTGGCGACCACCGGCGCGGCGGCGTCCAGCGCGGCGATGCGGCCCTCGGGCGCGGAGAGGTCGTAGTCCTCGATGACCTTGCGGATCATGAACTCGTACAGGGGCGCGGGGTTGTCGACGAGGTCCGCCACCGCCTGGTCCCCGTGGCGGAGCCGCAGGTCGCAGGGGTCGAGCCCGTCGGGCTGGACGGCCACGAAGGTCTCGGAGGCGAAGCCGTGCTCCTCGGCGAAGGCGCGCACCGCGGCCTTCTGGCCGGCCGCGTCGCCGTCGAACGTGAACACCACCCGGCCGCCCTGGTTGGAGCGGCCCAGGAGCATGCGGCGCAGGATCTTGAGGTGGTCCTCGCCGAAGGAGGTGCCGCACGTGGCGACCGCGGTGGTCACCCCGGCCAGGTGGCAGGCCATGACGTCGGTGTAGCCCTCGACGATGACCGCCTGGCTCTTCTGGGAGATGTCGCGTTTGGCAAGGTCGAGGCCGTACAGCAGCCGCCCCTTGTGGAAGATGGGGCTCTCCGGCGAGTTGAGGTACTTGGGCCCGTCCTCGGCCGGGTCGAGCTTGCGCGCACCGAAGCCGACGACCTCCCCGGTGACCTCGCGGATGGGCCACAGCAGCCGGTTGCGGAAGCGGTCGTAGGCGCCCCGACGCCCCTGGCTGGCCAGCCCTCCCTCGATCAGCTCCTGGTCGGTGAAGCCCTTGCGTCGCAGGTGCGAGGTGAGGTTCTCCCATCCGGCGGGCGCGTAGCCCAGGCCGAAGTGCTCGGCGTGGACGCGGTTGAAGCCGCGCTCGTCGAGGAAGCGGCGGGCGGTGACGGCCCCGGCGGTGAGGAGCTGCTCGGCGAAGTACTCCGCGGCGGCGCGGTGCGCGTCGAGGAGGCGCTGCCGTTTGCCCGAGTCGTGCCGCGCCGTGCTGCGGCCGCCCTCCTCGTAGCGCAGGGTGACCCCGACCTGCCGGGCGAGCGACTCGACGGCCTCGGCAAAGCTGAGGCTGTCGATCTTCTGCAGGAAGGAGATGGTGTCCCCGCCCTCCCCGCAGCCGAAGCAGTACCAGAGGTTCTTGGAGGGGGTGACGTTGAAGGAGGGGGACTTCTCGTCGTGGAAGGGGCACAGCCCCTTCAGCGAGCCGCCTCCCGCGTTGCGCAGCTGGAGGTACTCGCCGATCACGTCCGCGATGGGCGCGCGTTCGCGTACGAGCGCGATGTCTTCGTCTCTGATCCGGCCTGCCACGGTCCCCAGGGTAGTTCTCCCCCGGGCCGTTCCGACCGCCGTCCGGGGCACCGCGGGTTCTCCCGCCGTCCACACCCCTGACACCGGGGGGTCGGCTCCTCGCCGGTCGGCCCTGGGAGGGTGCGACCACCACCGGTCCAACCGAGGAGGGACGACGCGGTGCCTGGCATCCCCCACCGGCCCGGCCGCACCAGGACGTTGTTCGTCGTGGCCGCCGGAACAGTCATCGCGGCGCTGCTCGCGGCCATCGGCGTGGTCCTGGTCGACCGCGTCCTCGGGGACCGCCGGCCGGTCGAGGGGATCGTCGGGTCGGAGAAGGTCGCGTTCTTCGAGGACGAGCGCGTCGTGGAGAGGTTCGGCGAGCTGGGGTACGAGGTGCGGGTGCGCCCGCGCGGATCGCGCCTGCTGGCGGAGGAGCCCGGCGACGCGGACTTCGTCTCCCCCGGCTCCCGGCACCTGGCCGAGCGCGCCAGGGAGCTCAACGGGGTCACCGCCGAGTACCAGCCGTTCAGCACCCCGATGGTCCTCCTCGCCTACGAGCCGATGGTCCGGGCCCTGGAGGAGGCCGGGGTCGCCCGGCGGGCCGAGGACGGCGCGTGGGAGTTCGACATGGCGGCCTACCTGGAGCTGACGGAGGAGCGGACCCGCTGGCGCGACCTGCCCGGCGACTCGGTGAGCTCCAGCAACCGCAACGAGGTCCTGATCCGGACCACCGACCCGCGCACCTCCAACTCGGCCGCCATGTACGTGGCCGTCCTCTCCTACCTGCTCAACGGCGAGGAGGCCGTGTCCCCGGGCCCGGTGGACCGGGAGATCGTCGACACGCTCTCCCGGCTCTTCCTCGCCCAGGGCCAGCCCCCCGAGTCCTCGCAGCAGCCCTTCGAGCAGTTCCGGGACCTGGGCGCGGGCCACACGCCGCTGGTGTGGGTCTACGAGTCCCAGTACGTCCACGCCATGGTGGAGGGCCCCGCCCCGGCGGACGGCGTGGTGGTGCTCTACCCGGGGCCGACCGTGTACGCCGAGCACACCGTCGTCCCCCTCACCGGGGCGGGCGACGAGGTCGGGCGCCTGCTCACCGGGGACGCGGAGCTCCAGGCGCTGGCGGCCGGCCACGGGTTCCGCACCGAGGACACCCGGCACTTCCAGGACCTGGTGGACGAGCACGGCCTCTCCGTCCGCACGCAGGTCGCCGACGTGGTCCACCCGCCCGCCTACGAGGCCCTGGAGTCCCTGCTGACCGGTATCGAGGACGCCTACACGAGCAGCGGGATGCGTCCGCCCGCGGACGACGGGGAGGACACGGGCCGCGCCGGCGGAGGCGCGGCGGCGGGAGGGGCGGGATGAGGTCCCCGACGGCTTCCGCGGCGGGCGCCGCGGCCCTGGCCCTGGTCCTGGCGGCCGGGGCTTGCACGGTCCCGGGCGGGTCCGCGGACACCCTGAGGGTGCTGGCGGGCAGCGAGATCGCCGACCTGGAACCCCTGCTGGAGGAGGTCTCCGAGCGGACCGGCGTGACGGTGGAGCTGGACTACACCGGCACCCTGGACGGACTCGCCCGGGTGGCCGGGGGCGACACCGACGGGTACGACGCCGTCTGGTTCGGCTCGAACCGCTACCTGCACCTGGACGGGGGCGGCAGGACGGCCGTGCACACCGAGACCCCCGTCATGGTCTCCCCCGTGGTCCTGGGCGTGACCGGGTCGCGCGCGGACGAGCTGGGGTGGACCGGCGGCGCGGAGGTGACCTGGGCGGACGTGAGCAGGGCGGTCGCGGAGGAGGGTCTGACCTACGGGATGACCCACCCCGGCGCCTCCAACTCCGGCTTCTCGGCGCTGATCGGCGTGGCCTCGGCCCTGGCCGACACGGGCACCGCCCTGGAGAGCCGGGACGTGGAGAGGGTCCGCCCGGAGCTGGAGGAGTTCTTCGGGGGCCAGGAGGTCACCGCGGGCTCGTCCGGATGGCTGTCGGAGGCGTTCGAGCGGCGCGCCCGCGAGGGGCGGCCGGTGGACGGCCTGATCAACTACGAGTCGGTACTGCTGTCGCTGAACGCCTCCGGCACGCTGGAGGAGCCGCTCGCTCTGGTGCACCCCGCGGACGGCGCGGTGACGGCCGACTACCCGCTGACACTGCTGGCGGACCCCTCGGAGGACGCCGTGTCCGCGTACGGGCGCCTGGTCGAGGACCTGCTGTCGGGCCCGACCCAGCAGCGGATCGCCGACGACACGTGGCGCCGCCCGGTCTCCCCGGACGCGGTGCTGCGGGCGCAGGTCCCGCCCCTGGTGGAGCTGCCGTTCCCCGCCCACAGGCAGGTGGTGGACGACCTGGTCGCCGACTACGTCGGCGTCCTGCGCCGTCCGGCGCGCACCGTGTACGTGCTGGACGTGTCGGGGTCGATGGAGGGCGAGCGCATCCGTGAGCTGCGGTCGGCGCTGGTGGCCCTGACGGGGGCGGACGGCGGGTCCCTGGCCCGGCGGACGCAGGCGTTCCAGGAGCGGGAGGAGATCACGCTGCTGCCGTTCGCCACCGAGCCCGGTGAGCCGCGCACGTTCGTGATGGAGCCGGGGTCCGCGGACGCGGTCGCGGAGGACGTGGCTGAGGAGGTCCGGTCCCTGGAGGCCGACGGCGAGACGGCCACCTACGACGCGCTGCGGGAGGCGTACGCGCTGCTGGAGGGCGGTTCCGGCGACCACCTGACGTCGGTGGTGCTGATGACCGACGGCGAGGTGAACCTGGGTTCGGACCTGGAGGACTTCCGGCTCTCCCTGGAGGAGCTGTCGCCGGAGGCGGCGGCCGCGCCCGTCTTCACGGTGCTGTTCGGCGACTCGGACGAGTCGGAGATGTCGAGCGTCGCCGAGGTGACGGGCGGCCGGGTCTTCGACGCCCGCGAACAGGACCTCGAACAGATCTTCCGGGAGATCCGCGGCTACCAGTAGGGCTGGCGGGGCGGCGCCCTCGGCCGCTGTCGGCGGCGGCCCGGCGGTGCGCCGTGCGGGGAAGCGGTCCGCTCCCCCGCACGGCGGTCCTCAGGGCCCCGCGCGGACACCTCCCTCCCCGGACGGGGACGGGTCGTCCGCCTTCGGGCCGGCTCCCCGGGCCGTCCCGCCCGGGGGCCTCACGTCGAGGGTGCGCCCCACGGTGACGCGGCGCTTGTTGTAGATGTCGAACGCCACCGCGAGCAGCAGCACCAGGCCCTTGATGAGCTGCTGCCAGTCCACGCCGAGACCGATCAGCGACATGCCGTTGTTGAGCACGCCCATGACCAGGGCCCCGACCACGGCCCCGACGACGGTGCCCACGCCCCCGGCGGCGGACGCCCCGCCGATGAAGGCCGCGGCGATCGCGTCCAGCTCGAACATGGTCCCCGCGCCCGGAGTGGCCGCGTTGAGCCGTCCCGTGAACACGAGGCCGGCGAGGGCGGAGAGCACGCCCATGTTGACGAACACCCAGAACGTGGTGCGGCGCGTCCTGATCCCCGACAGCGCCGCGGCCTGTTCGCTGCCCCCGACGGCGTACACGCGGCGGCCGGCGGTCGTGGACCGCATGACGAACGAGTAGCCGGCGATGAGGGCGACCAGCAGCAGCCCCACGAGGGGGAGCCCGTTGTACTGGGCCAGCACGTAGGCGAACACCATGATGACCACGGCGGTCACCGCCGAGACCAGCACCGTGACCGCTGTCGGCGCCGTGGGCAGCTCGTGCCTGAGGTCGCGCGCCCGCGAACGCCACTGGATCCACACCACGGCCGCGGCGCCGGCCGCGCCCAGCAGGAGGGTCGGCAGGTGCAGGCCCAGGACCTCGACGTCGGGCAGGAAGCCGCTCGCCATGTTCCGCAGCGAGGTGGGCAGCGGGGCGATGGACTCCCCGCCCAGCACGGCCAGGGTCGCCCCGCGGAAGACGAGCATCCCGGCGAGGGTCACGATGAACGCGGGCACGCGCACGTACGCGACCCAGAACCCCTGCCAGGCGCCGATGAGGGCGCCCAGGAGCAGTGCCGCGGGGACGACCACGACCGTGGGCAGCCCCCACGACGTGAGCATGATGGCCGAGACCGCGCCCGTGAACGCCACCACCGAGCCGACCGACAGGTCGATGTGCCCGGTGACGATGACCAGCATCATCCCGATCGCCAGGATCAGGATGTAGGAGTTCTGCATGATCAGGTTGGTGACGTTGAGCGGGGTCAGCAGCAGCCCCCCGGTGAGGATCTGGAACAGCACGATGATCGCCACCAGGGCGACGGCCATGCCGTACTGCCGCGCGTTCGCCCGTATCAGGGTCGTGGCGAGTGTCAACGGACGGGTGGTCATCGCGGGCTCCTCGGGTCGGTCCGGTCCTGGTCACCGGTCCGTGTCATGAGTCTCATGAGGGTCTCCTGGTCGGCCTCCTCGCCCGGGACCTCGCCGGTGATCCGGCCCTCGCACAGGGTGAGGATCCGGTCGCACATGCCGAGGAGCTCGGGGAGCTCCGAGGAGATGAACAGCACGCACGCGCCCTCGGCGGCGAGCCTGCGCACGATCAGGTAGATCTCGTACTTGGCCCCGACGTCGATGCCCCGGGTGGGCTCGTCGAGGATGAGCAGCTCGGGGCGCGTGAACAGCCACTTGCCGAGCACGACCTTCTGCTGGTTGCCGCCGCTGAGGGTGCGCACCGCCTGGGTGGTGCCGTGGCTGCGGACGCGCATCCGCTCGCTCATGCGCGCCGCCTCCACCGCCTCCAGCCCGGGGTCGAGGACCCCGCGGGAGGAGACCCGGTCCAGGGCCGCCATGGTGGTGTTGTGGCGGATGTCGTCGTCCAGGATGAGCCCGAGCGTCTTGCGGTCCTCGGGGACGTAGGCGACGCCGCCGCGGATCGCGGCGGCCACGGTGCCGGTGTCCAGCTCCTCCCCGTCCTTGGTCAGGCTGCCCCTGACACGGCGCCCGTAGGAGCGGCCGAACAGGTTCATGGCGAATTCGGTGCGCCCCGCGCCCATGAGCCCGGCGAGCCCGACGACCTCCCCGCGCCGCACGGTGAGGCCGACCCCGTCGACCATGAGCCGCCCCGGCTGGGTCGGGTGCGCCACCGTCCAGTCGCGGACCTCGAAGCGTGTCCCTCCGATCTCGCCGACCCGCTCGGGGTAGCGCTGGTCCAGGTCGCGGCCGACCATCCCCCGGATGATGCGGTCCTCGTCGACGGAGGGCGTCCCGTCCTCGCCCCGCTCCACGGCCAGGGTCTCCACGGCGCGGCCGTCCCTCAGGATGGTGATCTCGTCGCTGACCCGGACGACCTCGCCGAGCTTGTGCGAGATGAGGATGCAGGTCACCCCCTCGTCCCGGAGCCCGAGGAGCAGGTCCAGGAGCCGGTCGCTCTCCACCTCGGTCAGGGCGGAGGTCGGCTCGTCGAGGATGAGCAGCCGCACCCGCTTGGCGAGCGCCTTGGCGATCTCCACGAGCTGCTGCGCGCCCACGCTGAGGGCCGACACCGGCGTGGTGGGCGCCTCGTCCAGGCCGACCCGCCGCAGGAGTGCGCGCGCCTCGGCGTGGGTGGCCCCCCAGTCGACGACGCCGCGCCGGGCCCTCTCGTGGCCGAGGAAGATGTTCTCTCCGACCGACAGCTGGGGGACGAGCGCCAGCTCCTGGTGGATGATGGCGATCCCGGCGCGCTCGCTGTCGGCGACCCCCGCGAAGGCGCAGGGGTCGCCGTCGACGAGGATCTCGCCGTCGTAGGAGCCCGCCGGGTGGACCCCGCTGAGCACCTTCATCAGCGTGGACTTCCCGGCGCCGTTCTCGCCCATGAGGGCGTGGACGCTCCCGTGTCCGACGCTCAGCGACACACCGTCCAGGGCGCGCACGCCGGGGAACTCCTTGCGGATGTCGCGCATCAGCAGCAGTGGCCTGCCGGTGGGGGCCGGTCGTGTCTGCGTCTCGCTCATTCGAGGTCGGACTCCTCGTAGTAGCCGCTGCCGACCAGTTCCTCCTCGTAGTTGTCGATGTCCACCGACACCGGCTCGAGCAGGAAGGCGGGGACCACCTTGACCCCGTTGTCGTAGCTCTCGGTGTCGTTGACCTCGACGTCCTCCTCGGCGAGGAGGGACTCGACCATGTCGACCGTCTGGGCGGCCAGGGCCCGGGTGTCCTTGAAGACGGTCTGGGTCTGCTCGCCCGCGATGATCGACTTGACCGAGGACACCTCGGCGTCCTGGCCGGTGATGACGGGCAGGGGCCTGTCCCCGCTCCCGTAGCCGACCGCCCTCAGGGACTCGATCACGCCGAGGCTGATGCCGTCGAAGGGCGACAGGACGGCGTCCACCTCCTCGTCGGAGTAGTGGGCGCTGAGGAGGTTGTCCATCCGGGCCTGGGCGACGGCGCCGTCCCAGCGCTCGGTGGAGATCTGGTTCATGGAGGTCTGCCCGCTGCGGACGACCAGCGTCTCGTCGTCGATGTAGGGCTGGAGCACGGCCATCGCGCCGTCGTTGAAGAAGAAGGAGTTGTTGTCGTTGAGCGGACCGCCGAACAGCTCGATGTCGAAGGGCCCCTCCTCGTTCTCCAGGTCGAGGGCGTCGACGATGTAGTCGCCCTGGAGCTCGCCGACCCGGAGGTTGTCGAAGGTGGCGTAGTAGTCGACGTGCTCGCTGTCGAGGATGAGGCGGTCGTAGGCGATCACGGGGATGTCGTTGTCCGCCGCCATGTCGAGGACGTCGCCCAGGGCGGCGCCGTCGATCGCGGCGATCACCAGGACGTCGACGCCCCGGGTGATCATGTTCTCGATCTGGGAGATCTGGTCCTGCACCACGTCCTCGGCGAACTGGAGGTCGGTGCCGAAGCCGCGCTCCTCGAACTCCTCGACCATGTTGGCGCCGTCGGCGATCCAGCGCTCCGACGACTGGGTGGGCATGGAGATGCCGATGGTTCCGGCCTCCCCCTCTGGGCGGGCGGCGTCCCCTACGCCGCCGCAGGCGGTGAGCAGGAGCGACGCCCCTACGACTGCCAGGGCCGGGAGGGCCCTCCGGTGGTCTCGCATGTACTGGTTCCTCTTCCTTCCGGTGGGGGGTGGTCGCCGTTCAGCGGCGGCCGGTGGACAGGGTGACGACGGACCAGGAGACGGGGGGCAGCGTGAGGCCGAGCCGTCCGCCCTCCAGGCGCGCGTCCTTGTTGGGCGAGGGGGTGACCCGGTCGGGGTCGGCCATGCTGTTGGCCGCGTAGGCGTCGTCGTCGGCGAGGGTGAGCGCCGAGGTGACGCCGGCCGGGGCGAGTCCGCGCAGGTCGGCGTCGAGGGCGACCGGCTGGTCGACGGAGCGGTTGACGACGAACAGCGCGGCGGCGCCGGTCGCCTCGTCGTGGGTGACGGCGGCGTCGACCACGGGCACCCCGCCGTACCTGGCGGTGTCCTGGAGGGGCGCGGCGACCTCTGCGCGCAGTACCCGGCCGGAGGCGGACGCGGCGGTGAGCGCGAACGGGTGGAAGATGGTCTGCCGCCATGCCGGTCCGCCCGGCTCCGTCATGATCGGGGCGATGACGTTGGCGAGCTGCGCCTGGCTGGCGGCGGTGACGCGGTCGCTGTGCCGGAGGAGGCTGATGAGCATGTTGCCGACCACGACGGCGTCGGCGACGTTGTACCGGTCCTCGATGACGCGGGGGGCGGTCCTCCAGTCGTCGGCGGGCTGGACCTCGGCCAGCGCCCGGTGGCGGCTCAGGTACCAGACGTTCCACTCGTCGAAGGAGAGCTGGATGCGCTTCGTGTCGCGCAGCCTGGCCCCGACGGCGTCGGCGGTGGAGGCGACCGAGTCGATGAAGTGGTCCATGTCGGCGACCGAGCCCAGGAAGCTGGCCAGGTCGCCGTCGTGCTCCTCGTAGTAGGCGTGCAGGGAGATGTGGTCGACGGCGTCGTAGGCCTCCTCCAGAACGGTGGCCTCCCACGCCCCGAAGGTCGCCATGCCCGAACCTGAGCTGCCGCACACGACGAGTTCGAGGTCGCGGTCCGCCATTTTCATGGCGCGGGCGACCTGCGCGGCCTTGCGCCCGTAGGAGCGGGCGTCCAGGTGGCCGATCTGCCAGGGCCCGTCCATCTCGTTGCCCAGGCACCACATGCGGATGTCGTGGGGGTCGGGGTGTCCGTGCTCGGCCCGCAGGTCGGACAGGTGTGTGCCGCCGGGGTGGTTGGCGTACTCCAGCAGGTCCAGGGCCTCCTGGAGCCCCCGGGAGCCGAGGTTGACCGCCATCATGGGTTCGATGCCGAGCCGTCCGCACCACGTCGCGAACTCGTTCAGCCCGAACTGGTTGGTCTCCAGGCTGTGCCAGGCGAGGTCGCGGCGGACGGGTCTGCGGTCCTTGGGGCCGACGCCGTCCTCCCACCGGTAGCCGGAGACGAAGTTGCCGCCGGGGTAGCGCACGGTGGTGACGCCCAGCTCGCGGACGAGGTCGGCGACGTCGCCGCGAAAGCCGTCCGCGTCGGCCGTGGGGTGGCCGGGTTCGTAGAGGCCGGTGTAGACGCAGCGGCCCATGTGCTCGACGAACGAGCCGAAGGTCCGTCGGTGGACCGGGGCGACGGTCTGGGCGGGGTCGGCGGTCAGGGAGGCGTGGAGCATGGGCTTCCTTCGGAGTGGGGGGTCATCCCTTGATCCCGGCGCCGGCGACGCCGGTGACGATGTTCTTCTGGAAGAGCAGGAACACGAGGAGGAGTGGAACGGCTCCCAGGACGGCCGAGGCCATGACCTGGGCGTACTGCACCCCGTACTGCCCGGCGACGGTGCCGAGCCCCACGGGGAGCGTCATCATCTCCGGGTCGGTCGTCACGATGAACGGCCACAGGAAGTTGTTCCAGGCGCCGATGAAGGTGAAGATGCCGACCGCGGTGAGGACCGGTCGGGACAGGGGCAGGACGACGCTCCACAGGATGCGCGCCGGACCGGCCCCGTCCATCCGCGCCGCGTCCTCGTACTCGCGGGGGACGGCGTCGAAGAACCGCTTGAGGATGAACACGAACACCGGCGCGACCACCTGCGGCAGGGCGACGCCCCAGTAGGTGTCCACCAGGCCGAGCTGGGTCATCAGGACGAACTGCGGCACGATCAGGGTCTGCGGCGGGATGAGGATGCCCCCGATGACCAGTGCGAACAGCCACCCCCGGCCCCGGAAGTCGAACCGGCTGAACCCGTAGGCGGCCAGCACGCACAGGACCAGGGTGAGCACCGTGACGATCACGGTGGTCACGGTGGAGTTGACGGCCCAGCGGACGAGGTCGCCCCGGGCCAGCACCAGCCGGTAGGCCTCCAGCGTGGGCTCGGCGATCGACCAGGTGACCGGCAGGAGCGTCGTCTCCCCCTCGGGCTTGAGCGAGGTGTCGATCGCCCACAGCAGCGGGAGGAGCCAGGCGAGCGCCGCCAGTGCGGCGACCGTGTACAGGGCGGCGGAGCCCACGGTGACGCGGGGGAGCCGCCTGCGGGGGGCGGGGCCGCGGGTGCTCGGCCGTCCGGCGGGGGGCCGGGTCGCCAGGGGCCGGGCTGCGGAGGGCGGGACTGCGGGGGGTCGGGCTGCGGCCATGGCGTCAGGCCTCCTTCCGGGAGAAGAGGCGGAACTGGGCGACGGAGGCCGCGATGACGATGACCATGAAGACGTAGGCCATCGACGAGGCCAGGCCGATGCGGAGCCCGACGAACCCGGAGTCGTAGATGTACTGGATGGCGGTGCGGGTGGCGAAGTTCGGGCCGCCCGACGTCATCAGGTAGATCTGCTCGAACACGCGGAGCGACCCGATCAGCTGGAGGACCGCGATCAGTGCGGTGGTGCGCGCCAGCAGCGGGAGCGTGATGCGGCCGATCCGCTGCCAGGCCCCGGCCCCGTCGATGGCCGCCGCCTCGTAGACGTCACCGGGGATCGACTGCATGGCGGCCAGGTAGAGCAGGTAGTTGAACCCGACCTGCCACCAGGCGGTGGCGACGACCACGGAGACCATCGCGGTGCCCTCGCCGAAGAGCCACTCGGGGCCCTCCACGCCGATCCGGCCCAGCATGCCGTTGAACAGGCCGAGGCTGGGGTTGTACATCCAGCCCCAGATGAGCGTCATGACCGCGACCGGGAGCACGAACGGGGCGAAGAAGCCGAACCTCAGGAACCAGCCCAGTTTGCGGGCGTGGTCGGTCAGCAGGGCCAGGGCGAGGGCGAGAGCCACCATCAGCGGCACGCTGAGCACGGTGAAGACCAGCGTGTTCCACAGCGACTCCCACATCGCGGGGTCGGTGAGGCTCTCGGCCCAGTTCTCCAGGCCGACGAAGGAGGTCGGCCCGCCGGCCAGGCTGCGGTCGGTGAAGGTGTAGCCGAACCCGACGATCGCGGGCCAGAGCAGGAACACCAGGTAGAAGGCGAGGAAGGGCAGTACGAACCAGAGCCCGGTCCGGGCGGCGGGTCGGCGCCGCACGTCGGGGAGGTCCGTCCGGCCGTCCGGCGGGGCCGCCGGGGCACGAGTGGTCACGGGGTTCCTCCCTACACCGGTGAGGGGACGGCGATCAGGGTGCGGATGGCCCCCTTGAGCTGGTCCAGGGCCTGTTCGGGGGTCTGGGTGCCCTGGTGGAGGGTGGTCAGCGGGCCGGTGGCCTCCTCCTGGAGGCGCCCGGCCGAACCGCTGAACCAGGCCTGCGGCTCGAACTGGACGTTCTCGGCGGCCTCGGCGTACTCCGACTGCGGGTGCAGGGCGTCGTAATCGTCGCTCTCCACCACCGGCAGGTAGGCGGGGATGTGTCCTCCGGCCGCCCAGGTGATGCTGTGGCGCAGCATCCAGGCGGCGTACCCGACGGCGGCGCGGGTGCGCTCGGGGTCCCTGTCGCGCTGGTGGGGGAACACGTAGCAGTGCGAGTCGCCGCGGGTGCGGTTGTTGCCGAACACCGCCGGGAACTGGGTCGCGGTGAACTCCGTGCCCGCGGCCTCCAGGGTGGGGATCTCCCAGTTGCCGTGGATCATCAGCCCGGCCTGGCCGTTGGCGAGGTTGGCCGCCGTGTCGGCGAGCATGGAGTGCCTCGGCGACAGCCCCTCCTCGGAGAGCCGGTACATGACCTCCATGGCGGCCAGCGCCTTGTCGTCGTCCAGCTCGAAGTCGTCCTCGCCGATGACGAGGTCGCCGTCCTGCTGGCGGTAGAGCGCCCAGAAGTTGGGCCAGGGGGCCCAGGTGTCGACGGACAGGCCGTACTCCCCGGTCGCGCCCTGGATCTCGCGGAGCAGGTCGAGGTAGCCGTCCAGCCCGGAGACCTCGACGAGCCGGTCGTCGGCGTCGAGCACGCCCGCCCTGCGGCACACGTCGAGGTTGACGAACTGGATGAGCACGTGGGTGTCGATGGGGATCGCGTACAGCTCCCCGTCGAAGAAGCACTTCTCCCAGATCCGCGGGAGCACCACCGTGTCGTCGATCCCCGCCTCCGCGAGCATCACGGGGTCGATCGGGTCGAGGAGCCGCCCGGGCGCCAGGCTCTCCAGCCGGGACACGTGCACGGTGGCGATGTCCGCGCCGCGCCCGCCCGCGGCGCCCATCGCGACCTTGGTGTAGAAGGGGGAGCCCCACGTGAAGGTGGTGGCCCGGAAGTCGACGTCGGGATGCTCGCGTACGTAGGCGTCGTGCATCTCGATCATCCGCATGCCGTCCCCGCCCGCGAACAGGTTCCACTGGCGCAGGCGGGTCCTGCCGGAGAGCAGGGCCGGGGAGGGGCCGCACCCGGCGGCGGCCAGGCCCGCGGCGGCGAGGGCTCCGGCGGCGAAGGCCCGGCGGCCGGGGCCGCGCGGGGCCGGGTGTTCGGGGGGAACGGGGGGTTCGGGGGATTCGGGGGGTCGGACGCGCATGGTGTTCTCCTTGCGCCGGGGGGTGGGGAGGGCCCGGCGGGCCCTCCCCGGGAAGCGGGCGCCTCGGCGCCGCGGGTTCCGGGTCAGACCCGGACGTACTCGATGCCGGCGAGCGAGCAGAGGACCTTCCAGTCCTCGGCCCTCGCGCCGGTGTTCATGACCATGTGGTGGGTGCCGCCGGACCTGAGCCAGGCGTCCATGCACGACCGCACGCCCGTCTCCGGGCGGAACTGTCCGTAGGGCATCTCCAGCGACGGCAGCCCGGGCGCGTCGATCACCTCGCCCTCCGCGACCACCAGGCGGAAGTCCTCGCCTCCGAGGAAGACCAGGGAGGCGAGGGTCGCGGGGCCCGGCCGGTAGCGGAAGACGATGGTGGGCGGGTCGTCGAGGCCGCCGATCCCCAGGGGGCGCTTGATCAGTCGGACGGGCTCGTCCTCGCGCGCGATCCGCCAGTTCCCCTCGCCCATGTGGCTCATGAGGACGGAGTCGCTGGGGAAGTCCATGGCGTACATCTCGGTGAAGTGGCCGTCCCCCGCGAGCTGGTGCCCGGCGTAGACGATCGAGGCGGCCAGCACGTCGCCCTCGCCGGCGAACCCGTACCCCTTGGCCATCAGGGTGGAGGCCGCGGCCATCGGCAGCCGCGCGA
This sequence comes from Nocardiopsis sp. NPDC055824, assembly GCF_053616335.1. Taxonomy (NCBI): domain Bacteria; kingdom Bacillati; phylum Actinomycetota; class Actinomycetes; order Streptosporangiales; family Nocardiopsidaceae; genus Nocardiopsis; species Nocardiopsis sp. NPDC055824. The sequence continues at coordinate 6,568 of NZ_JBSHDN010000026.1, read as the reverse complement.
AGCGGCCGTCCTCGCCGATGGCGTCGAAGTGGGTGGAGTAGGCGCCGGCGCCCCGCTCCTCCAGCAGCCTCTCGATGCCCAGCTGCATGCGGGCGTGGTCCTCGCGCTCCTCCTTCGAGAGGCGCCCGTCCACCTCGAAGGCCCCGTCCTCCCAGGCCATGAGGTCCGCGACCTCCTCCCCCGGAATCTCGGCCATCGTCCGGTGGAGGGAGCCCGGCGCGATGACCTCGACCTCCGGCCCGAGCTTGCGCAGCAGCGAGCTCTCGTCCACCCGGGCGTCGCCCATGCCGTTCATGGGATAGCCGAACACGCCGACCCGGAGGCCCCGCAGCGCCGTGACCGCGCGGGCCGCCCTGGCCCAGCGGTCGATCCTCCCGGCGAACTCGGGGCTCTGCCACTCGCCGGTGACGACCTCGAAGGGGAGCCCCGCGCGCACCATCGCGTTGGCGGTGTCCTGGGCGCCGTGGATGCCCTGGTTGTAGGTCATGTCGTCCATGTCCCAGGACGGGGAGACCGCGGGATCGGGCTGGATGTTGGCCAGGGCGATCGGCAGCCGGGCCCCGCCGAACATGCGGGTGACGCGGAGGGAGGGCCCGTAGGTGAGCATGACCACGAGGACCCCGTCGAGGTCCGCGTCCTCGAACGCGCGCATCGCGCGCTCCGCGTCCGCGCGTCCGCGCACCGGAGGGGCCACGGTCCACTCGGCGACGCCGGAGAGCTTCTCGGCGACCCGGCCCGCGTAGGCGGCCTGGTGCTCGGTGATGCCGGGGATCATGTCGTCGTAGAGGGGCTGCATGATGCCGAGGAGGCCGATACGGGGCGCACGGGTCCCGACGGGCGCGTGGGCGGCGGCCGGGGGCGTGGGAAGGGGCACGATCGTTCCTTACTGGCCGTAGACGTTCTGGTACCGGTCGTGGAGCGCGTCGATGTGCTCCTGGGGCAGGCGTTCGAGGGGGCCGCCCTGGCGGGCGATGTGGACGGTGCGCGCGACGTCCTCGCACATCACCGCGGCCTTGACCGCGGCGCGGGCGGAGGCGCCGACCGTGAACACGCCGTGGCCGCGCATGAGGACGGCCGGGGAGCGGTGGCCCCGGAGGGTGGCGACCACCGCCCTGCCGATCTCGTCGCCGCCGATGAGGGCGAACGGTCCCACGGGGATGTCGCCGCCGAACTCGTCGGCCATCGCCGTGATGACGCACGGGATGGGCTCCCCCCGTGCGGCCCAGGCCGTCGCGTACGCGCTGTGGGTGTGCGCGACCCCGCCGACGTCGGGGCGCGCGCGGTAGACGTGGGCGTGGGAGGCGGTGTCGCTGGACGGGGACCGGCCCCCCTCGACCACCCGGCCGTCCAGGTCGCAGACGACCATGTCGGCGGGGGCCAGGTCGTCGTAGGAGACCCCGCTGGGCTTGATCACCATGAGGTCGGCGCCGGGGACGCGGGCGGAGACGTTGCCGCTGGTCCAGGTGACCAGTTTCCAGCGGGGCAGTTCGGCGTGCAGCGCGCACAGGTGCTCGCGCAGGCGCTCCACCTCCGCCCGGTGCTCGTCGGGGACGGTGCGGGCCGTCTCGGCGGTCATCGTGTTCCCTCCTCGGTGCCGTTCCCCGCGGTGGCCAGGGTGGCGTTGCGGATGGCCCGGAGGCGGCGCAGGCTCTGGCTGCCGCCCCGGCCGAAGTGGTCGTGGAGCTCGGTGTAGACCTCGAAGAGGTCGTCGTAGGCCGCCGCCCTGGCGGGATCGGGGTCGACGGTCTTCTCCCGGACCCGGCCCATGGCGGCCGACGCCGCGTGGATGTCGGGGTGGGCGCCGGCCGCGACGGCCGCGTGGATGGCGGACCCCACGGCGCAGCTGTACTCGGAGGCGACCAGCCTGATCGGGCGGTCGAGCACGTCGGCGTAGACCTGGAGCACGAACGGGTTGCGGACCATGCCGCCGCCCACCGTGAAGTCCTCGACCGGGACCCCGGCGGCCTCGAAGGCCCCGATGATCGTGCGCGTGCCGAAGGCCGTGGCCTCGACCAGGGCCCGGTAGACCTCCTCCGGCCTGGTGGCCAGGGTCATCCCGACGAGCACGCCGGACAGGTCGTGGTCGACCAGGACCGAGCGGTTGCCGCTGTGCCAGTCCAGGGCGACGAGGCCGTGGCCCCCGACAGGCGCCCCCGAGGCCCGCTCGGAGAGCAGGTCGTGGACGGAGAGGCCGCGTTCGCGGGCCTCCTCGTGGTAGGCGGGCGGCACGTGGGAGTCGGCGAACCAGGCGAAGATGTCGCCGACACCGCTCTGGCCCGCCTCGTAGCCCCAGGCGCCGGGGGTGATGCCGCCGAGCGCCAGCCCGCACATGCCGGGGACCTCGGCGAGGACGTCGGAGTTCATGACGTGGCAGGTGCTGGTGCCCATGATGGCGAGCATCCGGCCGTTGCCGGTCGTCCGGGCCGTGGCAGCGGTGACGTGCGCGTCGATGTTGCCGACCGCGACGGGCAGCCCCTCGGGCAGGCCCGTCCAGGCCGCGGCCCGGGCGGTGAGGCCGCCCGCGCGCTCGCCCAGCTGGGAGAGGGGGTGGGCGAGCTTGTCCCGGACGAAGCCGGCGAAGCGCGGGTCGAGGGCGGCCAGGAACTCCGCGGAGGGCCAGGCGCCGTCCTGGTGGATGCCCTTGTACCCGGCGGTGGCGACGTTGCGGGTCTCGCGTCCGCACAGTTCCCAGACGATCCAGTCGGCGGCCTCGATCCAGCGGTCGGCGCGCGCGTACGCCTCGGGGTCCTCCCGCAGGACCTGGAGCGCCTTGGCGAACTGCCACTCCGAGGAGATCCGGCCGCCGTAGCGGGCCAGCCACGTCTCCCCCCGCTTCTCGGCGAGGGCGTTGATCTCGTCCGCCTCCGGCTGGGCGGCGTGGTGGCGCCACAGCTTGGGCCACGCGTGCGGGCGCCCGGCGAGGTCGGGGAGCTCGCACAGCGGGATCCCGTCCGCGGTCACGGGCAGGACCGTGCAGGAGGTGAAGTCGGTGCCGATGCCGACCACCTGCCCGGGGTCGGCGCCGGAGGCCCGCAGCGCCTCCGGCACGGCCGTGCGCAGGACCTCGCGGTAGTCCTCGGGGCACTGGAGCGCGGTCTCGGGGGCCAGCGGCCCGGAGGAGGCGGGCAGGTGCTCCGTGATGACGCCGTGCCGGTAGGTGTGGGCGGCGGAGCCGAGTTCGGCCCCGTCGGCCACCCGGACGACGACGGCCCGGCCGGAGAGGGTCCCGAAGTCGACGCCGATGACGACCGCGTCGGGGGACGGCTTGTTGTTAGCGTTAACATTCTCGCGCACAGGGGGTTCCTTCCGTGGAGGAGGCGCGTGGGACGGGCGGTCAGGGGGGAGGCGGCCCGCTGCTGCCCCGCTGCCTCAGTTCCGCCGGGACCACGCGTCTCCCGGCCCCGGCGGGGTCGGCCGAGCCGGTGCGGCCCGCCCCGATCTCGCCGAGGAGCAGCGCCAGGCTCTCCCGGCCGACCTGGGCGAAGTCCTGGTACACGGTGGACAGGGACGGCGTGAGGTACTCCGCCTCGGGGATGTCGTCGAAGCCGACGACGCTGACGTCGCCCGGCACGCCCAGTCCCGCCTCGTGCAGGGCGCGCAGGACCCCTATGGCCATCTGGTCGTTGCCCACGAAGATCGCGGTCACCCGCTCCCCCGCGGCCCTGCGCCCCACCAGGGCGCGGCCGAGGTCGTAGCCGGACCGGGGGCTCCAGTCGCCCTGGAGCGGTTCCGGGACCGGCGCGCCCGCCTCCTCCAGGGCCCGGCGCCATCCGAACGCGCGGGCCTCGGACTCCAGCCAGAGCGGGTCCCCCTCGATGTGGTGGACCGTGTGGTGGCCGAGCGCCAGGAGGTGGCGGACGGCCTCCTCGGCCCCCTGGACCTGGTCGACGCAGACGACCGGGAGGCCGGAGCCCTCGCCGCCCTCGACGGCGACCAGCGGCAGGGGCCCGGGCAGCGAGGCGAGGGCGTCGACCAGGCCCCTCTGCGGGGCGATGGCGATGCAGCCCTCGACGGACTGCTGGATCAGGAAGTCGGCCGCGGCGACGACGCCGGCCGGCGACACGTCGTCGAGGCTGACCATGCTCAGGAAGTAGCCGGCCTCGCGCGCGGCCCGCTCGATCCCCGCCAGGGTCTGCGCCGGGCCGAAGAGGGTGGTGTCGAAGGCGAGGACGCCGAGCACGTTGGTGCGGCGGGTGACCAGGGCCCGCGCCGTGGAGTTGCGGTGGTAGCCGAGTTCGTCGATCGCCCTCTGCACCCGCAGGACGGTCTCCTGGCGGACGTTGGGGTGGCCGTTGATGACGCGGGACACCGTCTGGTGGGAGACACCGGCCAGTCTGGCGACGTCCGCCATGACGGGGGTGCGGCCACCGGGGGGGTTCACCTGAACGACACCTCCGGGAATCTCAGGGGAAATGTGACGCGGACAACATTGTTAGCGTTAACATACGAGGCGTCAACCCCCCTGCCCGACCGAATCGTCGGCGAGGCCCCCGTCGGGAGCCCGCAGGCCCTTCCGCCCCGGAGGCTCCCCGGCCCTCCGGGACCCCTCTCCCTTCAGCCCACCAGACGGGCGTGCAGCGCCGTCGCGGAGGTGTCGGTGAGCGAGGCGACCTGGTCGACGACCACGCGCAGCGCGGCCGCGTCGCCGGACGCCTCGGTGAAGGCCGCGCGGAACTGCGGGTCGAGGCCGTCGGGGGCGCTCTTCCGGAGTGCGCCGACGAGCTCGGTGATGAGGCGGCGCTCCTCCGCCTGGTAGGCGATGGCCTCGACGCGGGACATCACGAAGTGGGCGGCGACCGCCTTGAGCAGCGCGCACTCCAGGAGGGCCCGGCGGGGCACGACCAGGTCGGCGCCGTAGCGCGTGAGCCGCCCCTGGCCGTGGGCGGCGCGGGTGGCGTGCTCGGCCGCCCGGCAGAAGCGGCCGATGAGTTCGCTGGTGAGGTTCTTGAGTGCGGCTAGGGAGGCGAGGTCCCCGGTGAACTCGCTCGGCCACACGGGCGCCGCGAGGAGTTCGGCGAACACGTGGTGCAGCTCGGCGGGGTCGGCGTCGCAGTAGTAGGCCGCGGCGAGCCGGACGACCTCGGCGCGCTCGTCGGTGCCGCGCAGGGCGGCCATGTCGACGAGTCCGGCGTGCAGGGCGTCCTCGACGTCGTGGACGGAGTAGGCCACGTCGTCGGCCCAGTCCATGACCTGCGCCTCGAAGCAGGTGCGGCCGGGGGGCGCCCCCCGGCGCAGCCAGGCGAAGGTCTCCGTGTCGTCGGGGTAGCAGTTGAACTTGTGGGTGTCGGGCCCCTCGCCCCGGAACCACGGGTACTTGACGGTGGCGTCCAGGGTGGCGCGGGTGAGGTTGAGCCCCGCGCTGAGCCCGTCGGGGTCGATGATCTTGCCCTCCAGCCGGATGAGCAGGCGCAGGCTCTGGGCGTTGCCCTCGAACCCGCCGCAGGCGGCGGCGGCCTCGTCCAGGGCCCGTTCGCCGTTGTGCCCGAACGGGGGGTGCCCGAGGTCGTGGGAGAGGCAGGCCGCCTCGACCAGGTCCGGGTCGCAGCCCAGTGCCTGGCCGAGTTCGCGGCCGATCTGCGCGCACTCCAGCGAGTGGGTGAGGCGGGTGCGCGGGAAGTCGCTCACCCCCGGCTGGACCACCTGGGTCTTGGCGGCCAGGCGCCGCAGGGCGGCGCTGTGCAGCACCCTGGCCCGGTCGCGCTCGAAAGGACCGCGGGCCCGGTTCTTCCGGTTCTCGCGCGCCTTGCGCTCGGTGTCCGCCGACGTGTAGCCGTCGGCTCCGCTCTCGCCTCGGGGGTGGTTCGTCATCGTGTGCGACCCTACTTCCCAGCAGGGACCAAACACGCCTTCCGCGCTGGTCAGGCAGCGTTGACGCGGATGTCGCTGCTGTCGTTGAAGATCCAGTAGTACCAGAGCGAGGCGGTTTCCCTGGTGATGTACCAGAGCTGGGTGCGCCGCTCGATGACGGCCGGCCCGGAGCGCGAGGGCGACGTGCCCGCCTCGATCCCGAAGTCGGCGGCCATCCGCTTGGAGCGCAGGCTGTGCCAGGGGTCGGAGACCAGGACCGCCGTCTCCCAGGCACGGTCCTCGAACACCAGGGAGACGGCGCCGATGCTCTGGAGGGTGTCCCTGCCCTCCTCCACGGCGATGATCTGGTCGGCGGGGATGCCGACCTCGACCAGCCAGTTCTTGCCCGCGGCCGCCTCGGTGAAGTTGTCGCCCGGCTGCTTGCCCCCGACGGTGACGATGACGGGGGCGACGCCCTCCAGGTAGAGGACCTGGGCGTGCCTCAGCCGGGCCTCGAACACGGGCGAGGGGACGCCGTTGTACTGGCTGGCCCCGAGGACGACGATGGCGTCGGAGGCGACGCGGTCGTCCTGGCGGGCCGTGTACCAGACCCAGCCCCAGGTGCCCGGCGGGATGGCCAGCGCCACGAGCAGCAGGAGCGTGACGATCCAGCGCAGGCGGACGGGACGCCGCTTGCGGCGGCGCGGCCGGGGAGCGGGGCGCGCGGGGCGTCCGCCCCGGGGAGGGAGAGGGGGCTCCTCGTCGAAGGGCCCGTCGGGCC